>JAIBJM010000119.1 GCA_020029535.1 Gammaproteobacteria bacterium
CGATGATGGCCCTTGGTGAGCGCACACCATCGGCCACGCACAGGCGCTCATCAGCAACATCGCAGATCTCGACCGGACAACCGGCGCCGATCCGATCACCACGGCGCAGCGTCCAGACATCGTACGCGCAGAGAACAGTTCTCATCCCTTGTGCCTCAGCATCGGATCGATGAGCGGCTTGGGCGGCGGCAGCGCACCATCCAGCCTGACACCGGCGCCCTTCGCGCCCTCGGCGTCCTTGGCATGCTGGGCGAGCCAGGTACCGACCGGATCGGGGCCCTGTATATGCCCGTTCTTCAGCTTCGGCGCCGGCCCGTTGAACTGCTCCCAGCGGGTCTGGTAGTCATTGGCCACCGGCGCGACCGAGCGCATCACCGAGCCCTTGCGATTGCTCAGATCCTTCAGATTGTATTCCCGTGCAATGGCCTCCAGCGAGGAGTCTGTGAAGCGTGTCTTGTTGCTGCGCCCGCCGGGCGCGGTGCGAAACTCCTGCGTCACGGTCGTGCAGCCATGCGGGCAGACCGGATCCGGTCCTTCGAACGGCCCATGCCCGGCGCAACACCACTCCTTGATCACGGCCATCAGTGCGGTCTCCTCTCGCCTCGTTCGTAGCATTCACGTCCATCGGCCGAGTGATGTACCCAGCCGCCACCCTCGCCGAGCGATGGCGAGTACCAGCAGAGCCCATCATCGTTCAGCACATGCACGCGTAGATCGTAGAGGGGATAGATCTCGCCCCAGGAAGTGAATGCCCACACCCCATCAACCTGTTCGTATTCCATGATGCCCCCTTCACCTCCATTGTAGGACCGGACCCCGATTTGCGAAAGTCACCGTCATCGGCACCGGCCGCCCGCCCAGTCCGCGCGCGTGCCGATCGGTATAGTAGTCATTCATCACCACCGTGAACGCCTGCAGCAGCCACAGTGGATAGGCCTTCTGGTGGCGCAGGCGTTTCAGCAGGTTGCGCTTGTCGCAATCGACCAGCCGGCAGATCTGCTTGAACGAGATCTCGCGCGTGCGCCGCATCTCCGAGACCCACGCCTCGATCTCATGGGTGGTGTAGAGCTTCACTGCAGTGCCCCGACACTGCGCAGGTACTGGCGCAACTGGGTGTCGAAGACCATCGGGCTTTCGTGCGCTTCGACGACATGGGCCTTGGCGCGGGTGGCCTGATCGGCGGCGCAATAGACGCGCATCTGCTCGTGCCAGGCCAGTGTCGCCAGCGCGATGGCGATCACCCGATCGTCTCGTTTCTTCTGCGGAGTCTTGATGATCCCTTCGTCACGGACGATGTTCTGCGCCTCCCGGATCGCCTCCTCGCTGCGAATGTCGATGATCCGCTTGCTCACGCAGTCAGCGAGCGAGCCCATCATCCGTTCCTTGTAGTCGTGCGTGGATTTCGAGTGAATGAACCCGCCACCGGGGCGCGGATTGTCCAGCCGCCGGCTGAGGTAACTGCGAATGTAGCCGGCCACATCCTGCCAGGCCTTCGGCAGCCCACCGGCAAGCTCGCTGTACCGGCGCATCGCTAGGATCTCGTTCAGCACCGCCTGTCCGGGCCCAGTTACCTCCAGATTCATCATGCAGCGCCCGGCTCGCCCCGAGTAGGCGCCAGCCAGATAGACCGCCACCCAGGCGAGCTGGTGGGTAGAGAGCGAGCCAGAGCAGAATTCCGCCACCTGCTCCAGTCCATCGGCATAGCAGCGCATGACCTGTACGCAGTGGTGATCGTTGTCGGGGGAATAGCCATAGGCCGGATCGACGCCAATCGTGTACCAGCCCCCCTCCACCGGCCACTGCCAGATCTTCAGCTCGCAGTTCTTCAGATTTCCTTCCCGCATCTGGATATCAGCGAACTTCTGCCCGAAATGAAATTGCCATGGCTCTGGCGTCAACAGCCTCGAAGCCTTCAGCATGTCGTTCAGGGCCTTCAGATCGAAATAATTGGTGCCAGTGGCAACGAACGCCTGCTGCTCGGTGCAGGGATATTCCTGGTTCATCATGATCTCGTCCCTGATCTCCTCCGCCAGCTTCCAGCGATACCAGGCCATCTGCTGACCGTCGATGTCATACTTGTAGAGCGCCTTCACTTCCCTGATCCAGGCCCGCTCCTGCATGTTCGGCTGCGCCTTGCCGTAGGCCTTCCACAACCGCGGCTGCTTGTCGGGGGCAATGCGGTAGGTGTTCTTCAGCCACCAGGCAATGAACAGCGCCTTCTGCCCATGCGAGGCCTTGGCCGTGTCCCACAGATCCTTGAACATATTGTAGCCCTTGGCTGTGGACTCGTAGACATACAGCCGCCGTGGATTGGTCTCGGCCAAGGATGCCTGCAGCGAGGCCAACCCCTCCGGATCCACCCACGAACCGGTCTCGGTGAAGTGCCCATAGTTGATGGCCTGACCGCGGGAGAGATTGCCGCCCTTCCTGACGCCGGCGACCTGATAACTCATCCGCGAGCGATTACGGAACGCGACCTCGGTGCGATTGTGCTTGACCACCGGTATCGACCACTGCGGCGGCAGGTGCTTCAGC
>JAIBJM010000035.1 GCA_020029535.1 Gammaproteobacteria bacterium
CGCAGTTGGGTGCTGGCAGTCAGCCGCGGGAAATACACCCCCGCCGCCAGCGCTCCGTTGCCGAACCGGTAATTCTGCGAGTGGAAGGTGTCCTCCGCCGCGTACTCGACGTACACCGCCATGGGCATACGTCCCGGTATCACCAGCTCGCTGGTCAGTGACACCTGCTGGTTGCCGAATTCGGTGGGCGCACCGACATCCTCGTTGCCGGCGCTGTCGTACAGCAGTTTGCCCAGCTGCCTGAACGACACCTTGCGGTCTCCGCCGCCGAACTGCATCAGCCGGCTACCACCAATGGTCCAGCCCGACACAGGTTCGATGCTGGCGTGAAAACCGGCGATGTACGGATGGCCGGTCGAATAACCGGATGCATCCGGCTTCAGTATCCGCGTCGACCGCGACAGATAACCGCCGAATATTTCGTAGCGAAGCCGTGCACGGGTCAGCGGAACACTGTTGGACAGCGTGACGGAAGGGAATGTCTGTGCCTCAGTCGACAGCAGCATGCTGCTGTCCCGCATCGGAGACCACCAATGATCGCGGTATCCGATATCGAACTGGGCCCGACCTCCACCCCAGGAGACAAATGTGCCTGTCAGCTTGGCGTTGTTCAGGTACCCCACTGCTCCGGCATTGAGCACGAGGCTGTCGCCAATGCGCGCATAGGCGCTGACCGCTCCAAATACATTGTCATTGATCTGCATGCCGCGCTGATTGGGCAGAGGCAATTGCCCATCGCCGGCATCGAGCGCAACCTCGATGCTTGCATGTCCCAGTGCTGCGCGCCCCAGCCATGGAGCGATGCCTTCACGAACCTGCCGGCAGAGCACGGCGTCGATGGCGCAGCCAGCCGGCAAGGCATCGAGAATGGCATTGACCGGGATCGGGCGCATCATCACTGGATGGTTGGCCAGGATCAGCAGGCGCTCGACACGTCGCTCGAGATCAGGTGACAGGTTCAATGGCAGATAGGTGGTAGCACTGGCGGCACCGGCAAAACGCGGCAGCAGGGCGCACAGGAAAATGACAAGTTTCTTCATGACAGGGCTCACGTAGTGAAATCAGCCAACTGTTCGCTGTCGCTCTGCACGCGCGACCTGAGCCGGCGGCGCGGCGCCATCGCCAGCAGTCGCGACATATTGAAGTCGGTCCTGATACGGAACTGCAGAAAAGTGAGCGGCTGGTCGGTCCACAGCTGCAAATTGCGTCGAGCATACAGCCTCAGCCCCAACTTCCGGGCGATGACTTCGAGTGCGCTTCGATTGTAGAAGCTGATGTGCTGACCGGTATCGAAGGTGTAGTACCACCAGGAAGCGGGATCCGGCGCATGGCCGCGAAACACCTCGGTGGAGGTCAGCAATGTACGGCACCCCGTCCGCTCGATGATGTCGCGCAGGAAGCGAACCGGGTCATCCAGATGCTCAAGTACTTCAAAGGCGGTAATCGCCTGATAGGGCCCCGCCTCCGGCGAACCTTCGAAGCCGCGTGCCAGCAGATTCTGTGAGTGCGGATCCCACCAGTAATAATCGAAACCGATATCCCGCATCAGACGCGTGAAAATACCGTAACCGCCGGCTGCGTCCAGAAACCGACCGCGGCCGCGAAACAATTTCCAGAACAGACTGGCCGCCACAGTGGCCAGCTGCTGATTGCGCCAAAGAATGCCGGTATCACGGACCGCAATGGGACTGGCATAGGCTTCATCGAGCCAGTAGGGCTTCTCGGTCTGCACCATGCCGCAGTTGCTGCATTGAAAATACCGTACATCGTATTTGCCGAGCACGCGTTGCCTGAACAGCTCCCGCGTATTCCCGTCGCAGACTCTGCAATTCATGTGCGCTAAGATAACTTACTTGCAGCAGTTCATCCTCCTCGATCACTTTTCACATCGTCCAACCCATGATGAAATGGCTGCAGAAGCTTCTTGATCCGATGCCCGGTCCGACGCGGCTTCCACCATTTGCTGCCAACACCTTCCTGGTCTGGGAACCCTGCACGCACTCGCATGCTGAGGTCGTGCCGGGCTATGTCCGCTATCTGCTCGAGCTGGGATATGACGTCGCCGTGTTCATCACGCCTAAGCGGCTGGACGAGGGTCTGTTCAGCCGCTTCAGCGATCCGCGGCTGACCCTGCATCGTCTTTCACAGCGCGCCATTCGTCGCATGTTCAGGCGGCACGGGCTGGGCGCGGCGCGGGGCATCCTCATCACCACGGCGCGCAAGATCAGCGGCCGCGCCGATTACACGCTCGAGCAGCAATGGTTTGCTGGCCGCCAGCCACACCAGCGACTGCTGCTGGTGGAGCATGACATCAAGCCGGCCTTCGAACAGGGCGCACTGACGCCCGACATCATCACGCTGCGTGAGCCGCACTATCGCAATGCCATGACCACCGCAGTGAACCCCCACTACTTCGGCAATATCCGCATCAACGGCAAGCAGGACGATATCGCGCGCTTCATCACCATCGGCGCCATGCGCAGCAGGCGGCGCAACACCCGGTTGCTGATCGATGCCGTGCAGAGACTGCATGATTCCGGCCTGACGCGATTCCGCATCGGCGTCATCGGACGCGGCAGCCTGCGCGGCGTGCCTGCGGTGCTGCGACCCTATTTCGAGATCAAGGGTCGCATCGACTTCGGTACGCTGTATGCCGAGATGGAGCATGCCGATTTCTTTCTGCCGCTGCTGGACCCGGACAACCCGGCCCACGAGCGCTACATCACCACCGGCACCAGCGGCAGCTTCCAGCTGATTTACGGTTTTTCCACACCATGCCTGGTGGCGCGCAAGTTCGCCGCGGTCAACCACTTCAACCAGTCCAACAGTATCCTGTATGACGCGAATGACGATCTGGCCGAGAGCATGAAGCAGGCAATCATGATGAATCCCGACCGGTACCGGTCCATGCAGCTCGCTCTGCAGCAGCAGGCCGCCGCGATCCGCCAGCAGTCGCTGGCGAATCTGCAGCAACTAATCCATGCCTGAGCCAGCAGTGAATTACCTCGATGCCGTCTTGCCCCTGACGCTACGGGACGCGGCACGCGCCGAATTGCTGTTCCTGTCGCTGAAGAAAAACTTCTCGGGCCTGCGCCGCATCTGGGTGATATGCCCGGATACAGAAGTTCAGGCGATCAGGACCCGTTACGCGGCGTTATCGCTGCCATTCGAACTGCGCATTGAGCCGGAACTCGGGATTGTCCCGGAGTTTTCGCTGCAGGTCAGACAGAGCGGCTGGTTCCGCCAGCAGATGATCAAGCTGGCCATTCATGAGCGCATTGAAGGCGAGCTGTACCTGACTCTTGATGCCGACGTGATATGCGCGCGACCGGTCAGCGCGGCGCAATTGACCGGCACCGGTCGCGGCGCCTGCTTTGCCTTCAGCGCCCCGGAACTGGCGTACTGGTATGCGCGGGTGGAAGACGTCCTGCGCGTCAGGATCCAGAATTCGGGAACCACTCACAACGTGACGCCCGCGCTTCTGCACAAGGAAGGCGTCAATGCCTTGCGCCAACACATCGAGGCCATGATCGGACGAGGCCAGTACTCGCGTGGCTGGCGAGGCATCAAACAACGCTGGCATCTGTTCGCCAATCGCCAGCGTGCCGACCATGCTGCGTGGCGTATATTCCTGATGGCGGCGCGCCCGTGGACCGAGTACGCCCTGTATTACACTTTTCTCGAAACCGCCAACCTGTTCGACCGGTATCACGAACGCACTGCCTGCATCTATGACATCGATCGCTCACTCTGGCATGCAGACAGCAGCGAGCTTCCGGCGGACTGGAATCCGGCTCCCGCCTTCGTTGGCGAGGGCCCACCCTGGTTCATCGTGGCCCAGTCCAATACCGGGATCAGCCCGGAAAACATCCGCCTGAAAATCGAGCCGCTGCTCCAGTGAGACCGCGTTTCATTCTGCTGGATCATTCACTGAAGGACCTGGGCGGTCATCACTATTCCTATGCCCAAAGCGTGCTGCAGGCGGCCGAACAGGCCGGCTTTACTCCGGTCCTCGCCACGCATCGGAACTTCCGTCAACGCGCGGCCTTCGATGCCCGATGGGCGGTGCATCCGGTGTTTGCCCACGCCAGCTATTCGCGTTACACGCTGGACAAGCAGGCCCTGTCGCCCCGACAGCAGTTCAGCCCGCCGCAGGGCCTTTGGCAACGGCTCAGACGACGCTACATCAACTGGAGAAGAGAACGGATTGCGCAAGCTTTTGCAGAGGGTTGCGCAAGACTGTTTGCGTCCGTCCCGCTGCAGCCGGACGATCATGTCTTCGTCGCCACGGCGTCGGAACTGGACCTCGCCGGTCTGGCGAAGTTTCTGCGGCACGGCGACGCGCCGGCGTCCGGGCGCTGGCATCTGCAGTTCCACTTCGGCATTTTCAAAGGGCGCGATCCAGACTATGCGCCGCAGGCAGCAGCCGGCCTCGCGATGCGTGAAAGTCTGGCAACAGCGCTGCACGGTCTGGATCATCTGCGGTTGAGTTTCTATTGCACCACCGAGGCGCTGACACGTCAGTACCAGCTGCTGAACGTGGCCCGGTTCGCAACCCTCCCCTATCCGGTGCATCAACTGTTCAGTACTCCGCAGCCGCTGCGCCTGACGCCACGGCCGGCACGCATCGCCTGCCTGGGTCACAGCCGGCGCGAAAAGGGCTACAGCCATCTTCCACAACTGCTCGGCGGACTGCGCGAATACCTGAACACCGGCCGCGCCCGTCTGGTACTGCAGACCCGCAACGCAACGGACTGCGAGCGGCTGGCTGCCGCGGCCCGGCTGGACCTTGCAGCCATCGAACCGGCACCGGCCGGCCTTGACCTGCAGCACTATGCCGGGCTCGTGCGCGGCAGCGATATCGGCGTACTGCTGTACAGCGGCGAGCGTTACTACGATCGCTGCAGCGGTGTGCTGCTGGAGATGCTGGTGGCGGGAGTACCGGTAGTGGTGCCTGCGGCCAGCTGGCTGTCGGAGCAGATTGCAGCGTCCAATCAGGACTGGCTGGCCGAGCTGGAAGCCCTGGGCGGAATTGCGCACAGCGTCCCGAACCTCACTGCGCCGCGTCAGCCAGTGCAGACGATGCACGAGTTCGGCGGCGGCAATGAAAACCTGTTGCTGCGCTTCAGCTGGCGGGCCCCGCGCCAACCCGGATATTTCCTGCGCCTGCAATTGCTGCAGCAGACTGCGGCCGGTACGCTGCGTACCGAGCACATCGTGGGGCCGGCGCCGGGTGATGCGACGATCCGGTTGCTGTTGCGACTCCATCCCGGCTGCCGACAGGCGTCATTGTCATGGAGCAATGCATTCCACGACACCCCGCTTGAACTGGAAGCCATATCGATGACCGAGATTCCGGGTCCGGCGCTGCCGCTGGGCGCGGTGGGACTGACCATTGCCGACAGCAGCCACGCCGCCGATGCGACCCGTGACATACTGGATCACATTGCACACTACCGGCGGCGAACCGCCGCCTTCGCCGCGCATTGCGCGCGATCGCACAATGCGGCTGCCGTGGTAGCGCAACTGGTTGACACCCAACAGGAACCGGCATGAAGGCACTGATCTGCGGCGTTTCAGGACAGGATGGCAGCTACCTGGCCGAGCTGCTGCTGAACAAGGGTTACGAAGTGGTGGGCACTTCGCGCGATGCGCAGACCGCCGCGTTCGCCAATCATGAACGTCTGGGCATTGCCGGCCGCGTGCGGCTGGAATCCATGGCCATGCACGATTTCCGCAGCGTGGTGCAGGTACTGCGTCGTGTCGAACCCGACGAAATCTACAATCTGTCAGGCCAGAGCTCGGTGGGCCTGTCGTTCGAACAGCCAGTTGAAACGCTGGACAGCCACATTGCCGGCACGCTGAACCTGCTCGAATGCATCCGCTTCCTCGGGCAGCCGGTACGGCTGTACAACGCCGGTTCGGGCGAGTGCTTCGGCGACAGCCCCGATGGCGCCGCCAACGAGGACACGCCATTCAAGCCGCGCAGCCCCTATGCAGTGGCCAAGGCCGCCAGCTGCTGGCTGGTCACCAACTATCGCGAAGCCTATGGACTGCATGCCTCCACCGGCATCCTGTTCAATCACGAGTCACCGCTCCGTCCACCCCGCTTCGTGACCCGCAAGGTAGTGGCTGCCGCCTGCCGCATCGCACTGGGCAGCAAGGAACAGTTGAAGCTGGGCAATCTGCAGGTGCGCCGCGACTGGGGCTGGGCACCGGAGTATGTCGATGCCATGTGGCGCATGCTGCAATTGCCGCAGGCCGAGGATTTCGTCATCGCCACCGGCAAGAGCTACGCGCTGGAGGATTTCGTCCACGAAGCCTTCGCGCAGGTGAAGCTGAACTGGCGCGATCACACCGTCATTGCCCGCGAACTGTTCCGGCCCGCCGACATCTCCGAGGGCAGCGGCGATGCCAGCAAGGCCGAGCGCCAGCTGCAATGGCGCGCCACACGGCGCATGCCCGAGGTGGTGGCCGGCATGATCAGCGCTGAAATGGATCTGCTGCGGCGCTAGCCGTTATCGCGTGCAGGTCGCCTTCGATCACCAGGTCTTCGCGCAGCAGCGTTTCGGCGGCATCTCGCGTTATTTCACCGAGCTGGCACAGCGCCTGCCGGGCTGCGGCGACTTCGATGTCAGCGTCATCGCCCCGTTCCATCAGAATGCCTATCTGAACTCAGCGCGCGTGCCCGGCCTGGTATCGGTGGCGAAACTGAGCCCCCGACGCGTCAGCATCAAGAGCGGCCTGCGCTGGGCCAACCGTGTAAGCCTGCCGCTGGCCTGGTGGGGTCGCCATCCCGACATCATCCACGAGACTTTTTTTTCCGAGCGGGCGTACGGTCAAGCAAGGGTGCGCATAGTGACCGTCTACGACATGATTCATGAGTTGTTTGCCGAGCAGGTCAATCCGAACAACAGCACCGCCGTCGCCAAGCGCGCGGCGGTGGCGCGCGCTGATCACATCATCTGCATTTCAGAATGCACGCGCCGCGATCTGGTGCGGCTGCTGGAGGTCGATCCGGCCAGAACTTCGGTGGTGTATCTCGGGCACTCGCTGGACGTTGCCGCAGAGGAAGCCATTCTGCCGGCAACGGATCCGGCGTTGCCGGTGCTGCTGTATGTCGGCGAACGGGGCACCTACAAGAATTTCGATACGCTGCTGGAAGCCTTTACCACACGGCAATTGCAGCGGCGTCTGCAGCTGGTGGCATTCGGCGGCCGGCCGTTCAACGAACGCGAACTGCGACGGCTCCGGCAGCTCGGCCTCGATGCTGCCGTCCGCCACGAACAGGGTGACGATCACCGGCTGGCCGGCTGGTATCGCAGCGCGCGGCTGTTTGTCTGCCCCTCCACCTACGAGGGTTTCGGGCTGCCGCCCCTGGAGGCCATGGCACAGGGCTGCCCGGTGGCCTGCAGCAATCAGGGCTCGGTGCCGGAAATCGTCGGCGACGCCGGCGAGTACTTCGATCCGCTGAACCCGCAGCAGATGGCCGCCGCCATCGAACGCGTCGCCTTTGACGACACCCGGCATGCCGAACTGCGCGCCCTCGGTCTGCGTCGCGCCGCCGGCTTCAGCTGGGACCGCTGCGCCGCCGACACCGCAGCGGTGTATCGCCGGCTGGTCTGAACTCTCCCGTCAGCTGCGACGCCAGATGGTGCGGCCGCCGGGCTGATCTTCGAGCACGACGCCCTGCTCCAGCAGTTCCTTGCGGATGCGATCGGCCGCGGCGAAATCACGACGCTGCTTGGCCGCAGCCCGCTCGGCGATCTGCTGCTCGATGGCCGTGGCATCGCCCTCGGTCGCATGCAGCGACAGCTGCAGCCAGTTGTCGGTATGCAGGAAGCCCAGTAGCCGCCCCAGGCTCAGCAGCTCCGCCGCCAGCACCGCGCCCTCCTCGCTGCGACCCGCAGCGCGCGCCGCATTCAATTCACGCGCCAGATTCTGCAGTGCTGCGAAGGCCTCTGGCGTGTTGAAATCATCGTCCAGTGCAGCCTTGAACTGCGCGCTCGCCGCCGTCGGAACAAACGCTGCGGCGGGGGCGATATCGCGCAGCGCCGTGTACAGCCGCTTCAGTGAAGCATCCGCCTGTTCGAGCTGCGCCTCGCTGTAGTTGATCGGTCCGCGGTAGTGGCTGGACAGCAGGAACCAGCGCATCACTTCGGGACGGAGCTTCGGCAACACCTCGCGCAGCGTGAAGAAATTGCCCAGCGACTTGGACATCTTCTCGTTGTCGATGTTGACGAAGCCATTGTGCATCCACAGGTTGACGAAGGGTTGCCCGGTGGCGCCGCAGCTCTGCGCGATCTCGTTCTCGTGATGCGGGAACTTCAGGTCCATGCCTCCGCCGTGGATGTCGAAATGATTGCCCAGCAGCGCGGTGGACATGGCCGAGCACTCGATATGCCAGCCCGGACGTCCCTCGCCCCACGGCGACGGCCAGCTGGGCTCGCCGGGCTTGGCGCGCTTCCACAGCACGAAATCCAGTGGATCGTTCTTGGCGGCATCGACCTCGACGCGCGCACCGGCACGCAGATCCTCCAGCTTCTTGCCGGACAGCCGGCCGTAGCCCGGGAATCCCGATACGTCGTACAGCACATCGCCATCGCTGGCCACATAGGCATGACCACGCGCCAGCAGCTGTTCGATCATCTTGATGATGCCACCGACGTGCTGGGTAGCGCGCGGCTCATGATCCGGCGGCTCCACGCCCAGCGCCGTGCAGTCCTGATGCATCGCTTCGATGAAACGGGCCGTCAACGCCTCGATGGGCTCGCCGTTCTCGGCCGCGCGCCGGATGATCTTGTCGTCGATGTCGGTGATGTTGCGCACATAGACCACCTGGTACCCGCAATGACGCAGCCAGCGGCGCACCAGGTCGAACACCACCAGAAAGCGCGCATGACCGACGTGGCAGTAGTCATAGACGGTGACGCCGCAGACATACATGCCGACGTGCCCGGCCTGCAAAGGCACGAACGGCTGCCGGTTACCGGTCAGCGAATTATGGATCTGCAGCATCAAGCTGCCCCGGCAGCGTGCAACCGCGCGCGTATGCGTTCCACCGGCATGGCCGCCAGCAACGGACCCAGCTCGGGACCATGCACCCGGCCGGTCAATGCCGCGCGCAGCGGCATGAAGAAGGCGGCGCCCTTGCGGCCAGTGGCAGCGCGCAAGCGGTTCAGATCCGGTGGCGACTCAGCCACGGCCGCAGCCGCGGCGTGAAAAAACTCGGCGCCCGCCTCGCGCACCGCCACCCGCGCCTGCTCTTCAAACTGCAGCGGATCGGCAAAGAAAACCTGCACCCATTCCCGCACGTCGCCGGCCATCACCACATTGGGCAACACCGCCCGGATGAAACTGGCGCGCGTGCCCGCATCCAGCTGCGGCGGCAGCCAGGGCGCCAGCCATTTCTCTGCATCAGCCGCATCCAGCCTGCGCACCCACTCGCTCTGCCAGTACCGCAGATGGGTCTGATCAAAATGCGCGCTGGCGCGCTGCAGATGCGCCGTGTCGAAGGTTCGCGCCATCTCATCCGGACCCAGCAGCGAATTGTCCGCAGTGCTGTGCCCAAGCCTGAACAGCAGATTGCATACCGCCTGCGGTGCATGGCCGGCTTCGCGCAGCTCGCGCACGGTGGCGGCGCCATGCCGCTTGGACAACGGTGTGCCGTCCTGGCCGGTCAGCAGCGAAACATGTCCATAGCGCGGTGGGGTCAGCTCAAGAGCCTGCAGCAACAACAGCTGCCGCGGTGTATTGCCCAGATGATCGTCGCCTCGCAGCACATGCGTAACTGCCATCAAGGCATCGTCGATGGCGTTGCAGAAGAAGAACGTGGCGGTGCCGTCCTCCCGCCGGATCACGAAGTCGCCGATGTCATCACTGCGCGCCCGCTGTGACCCGTGCACCAGATCCTCGAACTCGATCAGCTGACCGGCCGGCACGCGGAAACGCAGTGTGGGCCGCAGACCGCGCGTCTCACGCTCGGTGCGCTCGCTGGCACTGAGCCCGCGGCAGGTACCGGCATAGCGCGGCGGCCGGCCGGCCGCCAGCTGCGCGCGTCGCGCCAAATCCAGCTCCAGCGCGCTGCAATAGCAGGGAAAAGCCTGCCCGGCGTCAATCAATCGCCGATAGTACGGCTCATACAGCGAGCCTCGCTCGGACTGACGCCAATCGCTGCTGGGGCCTGTCACGCGCGGCCCGACCTCCCAGCTCAGGCCCAGCCACAACAGGTCTTCGGCCAACGCATCGACGAGCGCGGTCCGGGACCGTTCGGCGTCGGTGTCCTCGACGCGCAGCAGGAATCGTCCGGCGTGGCGTCGCGCCAGCAGGAAATTGAACAGCGCGGTACGCGCATTGCCCAGGTGCAATTCGCCGGTGGGGCTGGGGGCAAATCGCGTCACGACGGAATCATTCGACATCCGTACAATGTTACGGGAATCAGTCTGCGGGGTCGAAGCATTGGCGACGCTGTTTGTTTCGGATCTGCATCTGGATGCCTCCGCACCGGCCATGGCCGCACTGTTCGGGCAGTTCCTGAGCGGCGCGGCGCGTGATGCCGATGCGCTGTACATCCTCGGCGATCTGTTCGAGGTGTGGATAGGCGACGACGACGCGGACCCGTTCCGCAATGCCATCTGCGGCGAATTGCGACAGCTGACCGCTGCCGGCGTGCCCTGCTTCGTGATGCACGGCAATCGCGACTTCCTGCTGGGCAGTGGCTTCGAGCAACGCACCGGCTGCCGCCTGATCGACGATCCGACGCTGATCGACCTGTATGGCCGGCGTGTACTGCTCAGTCACGGCGATGCGCTGTGCACACAGGACCGGCCCTATCAGCAGCTGCGCGCCAATGTACGGCGGCCGCGCTGGCAGCTGCGTTTCCTGCGGCTGCCGCTGTCAACGCGCCTGGCGCTGGCCGACAGCGCACGCGCCGGAAGCCGGCGCCACACCGGCCAGACGGCCGCCATGATCATGGACGTGACGCCCACTGCGGTGATCAGCGCCATGCAGGCCTGCGGGGTGCAGACCTTGATCCATGGCCATACGCACCGGCCGGACATTCACGGACTCGAAGTCGACCGCCTGCCGGCGCAACGCATCGTGCTCGGCGCCTGGCACGAGCAGGGCAGCGTGCTGCGCTGGGAGCGCCACAGCCATGCGCTGGAGCATTACACCGGCGGACCGGAGTGAAAGCGGAACTGCAGATCGGGTGCGCAGACCAGCTCCGCTTCCAGCTTCGCCAGCTCCTCCAGGCGCTGCTGCCAGCGCAATGGCTCCCGCGCATCGCAGGCATCCGCGGCAAACTGCAGATACAAGCTGAAATGTCTTGATTCGGCCTGCTGCAGGTCGGCATAAAACCCGCCCAGCGGCGCCGGCAGCAGCGGCGCCAGACGCCCGAAGCGCTCGCAGGAGCGGGCCTCGATCAACGCCGCAATCAGCAACAGATCGAGCCGGCGCGCTGGTTCATGCGCGGCCGCGGCCGCGCGCAACTGCCCGGCATAACGTCCCGGCTGCAGGCGTCGGAACGGCACGCCCAGCTTGCGCATCAAGCGGTTGACCTGCTCGAAATGCCGCAGCTCCTCGCGTGCCAGCCGGGCCAGCGCCAGCGCCAGCGACTCCTCTTCCGGATAGGCGAACATCATGGCCAGCGCGCTGGAAGCCGCCTTTTTCTCGCAGTACGCGTGATCGACCAGCAGCTCCTGCCAGCGCTCGCAGGCCAGCTGCAGCCAGGCATCGGGCGTCGGAGCCGCGAGGACTTCCGTAATCTGGCTGATGCCATTCACACGTGGGCGCTCCGCGCGAGCCAGTCGGTGCGCAGCTCTTCGATGGCTTCGGCGGCCTGCATGGCTGTGTCGAAACGCTCATCCGGCAGCTTGGCCATCAGCTTCAGTACCAGGGGCCGCAGCGACGCCAGTGCTTCCGGCAATTGCGGCAACGGCGCATTGCGGTGCATGTACAGCACCGTCATCGGATTGTCGGCCGTATAGGGTTTCTGCCCGGTCAGCATCTCGTACAGCAACACGCCCAGGCTGTACAGATCGCTGCGCGCATCGAGCGCCTGTCCATGTCCCTGCTCAGGACTCATGTAGTGCGGCGTGCCGAAGATCAGTCCGGTATCGGTCAGATCAACAGTCAGCGCCAGCTGCTTGGCCAGCCCGAAGTCGATCAGCGCCAGTTGTTCGCCGCTGCGCATCATCACATTGCCCGGCTTCAGGTCGCGATGCACGATGCCGACGCGATGCAGGGCATCCAGCACCCGCGCCAGCTGTGCTGCAAAGTCCAGCGCCTCCAGTACCGACAGGCCCGACTTCATGCGCCGGCGCAGATCGCCCAGCGGGAAGTACTCCATCGCCAGGTAGGCATGATCGTCGGCCACGCCCAGCTCGTGCAGCCGCACGATGTTCGGATGCTGGATACGTTCAGCAATCTCGTATTCCTGTAGAAAGCGCTCGAAGGACTGATCGACGCCGGATTCATCGCGGTGCGACGGTGTCACCTTGAGCACCACCAGCGTACCGGCCTTTTCGCTTTCGGCAATGTACAGCTGCGACACCGAGCCGCGCGTCAGCAGGCGCGCGCGGCGGTAGCCTGGAATCACCGCTTCGCCGAAGCGGCGGGATTCGGTAGCCTGCGCGGAAACACGCCAGTTCGCCATGGCGCGTCGCTGCCGGCTCGCGGCGGTTTCGATGCCCTCGATGAGCGCGCGGTGATCGATCTTGCGGGTAGCCGCCACCGCGCAGGCACCCCAGCCGCTGGCGGCTTCCAGCGTACGCGCGTCGCATTCCGCGGCCAGGAATATCACCGGTGCGAAGCCGGGCCGGTTGGCCAGATCGCGCAACCAATCCATGCCCTCAGCGCCCGGCCAGCGCTCGGCCAGCAGAACGGCCTCGTAACCCTGGGCAAGAAACTCGGCCGGGACCGGCCCATTGACCGTTGGCGACCACAGCCGGATCTCGGCATCCGGCCAGCGGCAGCTGACGTGGTGCCGGATCACGCTTTCCAGCTGCGGATCCGCTTCAATCAGCAACAGTCGCATGTTGTCGCAATCCCAGTATCAGAAACAGCTGCTGTCCGGCCGGGGCAACGCCGGAGGGATCGGCAACCCCACCGTGCAACAGATCGCCGGCGGCTTCGAGCGCCGCCAGCTGGCGACGCCCGCACAATTCGGTATCGGCATCGCAGCCGGCTGCCGCAAGCCGCGCGCAGGTCTGCGCATCCACCAGCGCGCCAATGCTGCCGCCGTCAGCAACCGGGGCGAACCGTGCGCTCAACAACAACAGTTCATCGCGATGGGTCAGCAGCCTGGATGCCGCCAGTGCCAGGTATTCAGCGGGCGCGGGCATGGCCTGTACATCCCAGCTGGCGCGCCACGCATGCAGGCCTGGCTGCGCCATGGCCAGCCAATGTGCCACCAGCACTGCGGCGCGATCCGGCGGGTCGGTGAGCAGGTCGTCATGGCATTGCGCGACCAGACCACGCTGCCCAGCACTGTGCTGCAGCCGCTGCCGCCAGAGCTCTGCATCGGTGGCAGCGGCGAGATAACACTCCAGCAACAGCCGGCGCCGTGGATCGCCCTGCCAGCGCCGCCCCATTTCGCTGGCCAGCGCAGTCAGGCCGCGCCCGCTACCTTGAGTGAACCGGTGCGCCGGCGGGCCTTGGCTTCGTCGGAGCGTGCCAGCTCCAGGCGGGCCAGATACTCCGGCGTGATGTCGCCGGTGACGTATTCGCCGGAGAAGCAGGAAGTATCGAACTCGACGATCTTGGCATCGTCATGCTGGCAGGCAGCGACCAGATCGCTCAGATCCTGATACACCAGCCAGTCGGCGCCAATCTGTCGCGCAACTTCTTCCTCGGTGCGACCGGCTGCCACCAACTCGCTGGCCGCCGGCATGTCGATGCCATACACGTTGGGAAAACGCACTGGCGGTGCGGCCGACGCGAAATACACCTTGCGCGCGCCCGCCTCGCGAGCCAGCTCGATGATCTGCGCCGAGGTGGTGCCACGCACGATCGAATCGTCGACCAGCAGTACATTCTTGCCGCGGAATTCCAGATCGATGGCATTCAGTTTGCGGCGCACCGACTTCTCGCGCATTTCCTGGCCGGGCATGATGAAGGTGCGCCCGATGTAGCGGTTCTTGTTGAAACCTTCGCGATACTTGATGCCGAGAATCTGCGCCATCTGCAGCGCGCTGGTACGACTGGTGTCCGGAATCGGGATCACCACGTCGATGTCGCGGTCGGGATAGGTGCGGCGGATCTTCTCGGCCAGCCGCTCGCCCATTCTCATGCGGGCGCGATACACCGAAATGTTGTCGATGATCGAGTCGGGTCGCGCGAAGTAGACATACTCGAAGATGCAGGGCGTGTGGCGCACGGTGGCCACGCACTGCTGCGCATGCAACCGGCCATGTTCGTCGATGAACACCGCCTCACCCGGCGCCACGTCGCGCACAGGTTCGAAGCCCAGCATGTTCAGCGCCACATTCTCGGAAGCCAGCATGTATTCATCGCCACGGCGGGTGCGGTTGATGCCCAGCACCAGCGGACGGATGCCGTTGGGATCGCGGAAACCCAGCACACCGTGCCCGATGACCATCGCCACGACGGCATAACCTCCGCGGCAACGCCGGTAGACAGCGCTGGCTGCGGCAAAGATGTCCGCTGGCGTAATGCGCGGCGTGCCGACGCGTTGCAGTTCGGAGGCCAGCACGTTCAGCAGCACTTCGGAATCCGACTCGGTATTCAGGTGGCGGCGGTCTTCGCGAATCAGCACCTCGGCCAGCTCGGTTGCATTGGTCAGATTGCCGTTATGGGCCAGGCAGATGCCGTAAGGAGCGTTGACGTAGAAAGGCTGGGCTTCGGAGGCGTTGTCGCGGCCGGCGGTGGGATAGCGCACATGACCGATGCCGGCGTTGCCGCGCAGTTCCAGCATGTGATGCTGCTGGAAGACATCGCGCACCAGGCCCTGCCCCTTGCGCACGCACATTTCGCCTTGATCGGCGGTGATGATGCCTGCAGCATCCTGGCCGCGATGCTGCAGGACAGTCAGCGCGTCATAGATACGCTGATTGACCGGACCGGTACCAACAATGCCGACAATGCCACACATCCTGCTGACTCCGCATCACGGTGCCAGTGCGTTGCTGGCCCTACACATCGACAGGGATTTTACGCTCTCCGACAATTGCGCGCAGCACATTACCTGCCCGCTCGGCGTATGGCACCAGCACCGACCCGCGATACCAGGACTCATCGTCCAGCCGCACGGCGTGACAGAGGATGGCAAGCAATCCGACCACCACGACGCCACGTATCGCACCAAACAGCGCGCCAAGCAGCCGGTCCAGGCCGCTGAAAATCGACAGGCGTACATAGTGCCCGACAATGGCACCGATGGCGGTACCGATCAGCAGCACGGCGAGGAATATCAGCGTGCGCGCCGCCCACGGTCGGACGGCGGGATCAGCCAGCGCGCCGCCCAGATGCGGTTCGAGCCAGTCGGAAAAGCCCCATGCGAGCCAGATGCCGGCCACCCAGGCCAGCAGCGAAATGACTTCACGGAGCAGCCCGCGCATGACACCGGCGACGCAGGAAAACACCAGCAGCACAATGATCAGATAGTCAGTCCAGTTCATGATGGGCGATCTTAAGCGAAGGCACTGCCGCCACCCCGCGTGGGTAGTCATTGTGAGGCATTGATCACACCTGAATAGCCCTGCGCTGCCAGTTCAGCCTGCAATGCCGCAGCACGCTGTCGTTCGGCCACCGGCGCCGTGCGCACGCGGTGCAGACCGCGCGCATCAGGACCGGCAATTGTCAGCTCGAGGCCCTTGCCTGCCGCGGACTGCACCATCTTTTCCGCATTCTCGCGCCGTGAAAAACTGCCCAGCTGCACCACCCATCCGCCAGCCTTGCCGGCAGCGGGTGCCGACGCAGGTGCAGGTGCTGGCTGCACGGCAGGCAATATGGGTGGTGTCGGCAACGCTGGCGACACCGCCGCGGACAGCGACTGGCTTGCGGGTGCCGGTGCCGCGCCCGGCTCCAGTTCGATGGTGTAGGAACGGAGCGGCGTGCCCTCGGCGGCGCGAGTGACCGGCGCCGCGGCGGGCCGACCCGGACCGCCAAAGATTTCAGGCACCAGCAACACAACCAGCGCAACCAGGATTGCCGCGCCAGTCAGCCGTTCTTTGACCCGGTCTTCCACCATCAGGCCTCACACATTGCGCGCTTTCAGTATAGCCCATGCCATTGCAGCGCCGGACCCACCGTATGGAAAGATCCGAACACCACCACACGATCGCCAGGTCCAGCGATCGCGGCCGCGCGCTGGCAACCCGCAGTCACATCCCCGGCAAGTTCGACCGCTGCGTTGAACTGCCCGGAGGCACGATCGCGCAGCCCGGCAGCGGTGAGGCCGCGGGCCTCATCGATCGAACACAGCACCCAGTGATCGATCTGCGACGCCATACGGGCGACGACTGCGGCAACATCCTTGTCTTCCAGCATGCCGCACACCGCGATGGTGCGGCGGGCCGCGGGCAACGCAGCCAGCGCCGCGGACAGCTGCGCGGCGGCATCCGGGTTGTGCGCCACATCCAGCAGCCACTCCACTTCGCCAGCAATCCGCTGCAGGCGGCCATCCAGCTGCACAGCCCGCAGGCCCGCCGCCAGCTGTGCGTGGGTGGCCGGCAGGTTCGGCAAGGCGCGTAGCGCCCTCAATGCCGCAGCCGCATTGCGATACTGGATGGTGCCCGGCAATGCCGGCGCCGGCAGTGACATCGAACCGTGTGGATCGCTGTAGATCCAGCGGCCGTCGGCTGCGACATCCCAGTGATAGTCGCGTCCGGCCAACTGCACACGGCATTCCGCCCGCTGCGCCATCTCATGGACGCTGTCGGGCATGCAGTCGGCCAGCACCACCGTCTGTCCGTGCCGGAATATGCCGGCCTTCTCGCGGCCGATCTGCTCCAGCGTGCTACCCAGCCATTCGGTGTGATCCAGCCCAACCGAGCACAGCACCGCGACATCGGCATCGACGATATTGGTGGCGTCCAGACGTCCGCCCAGCCCCACCTCGAGCACGGTGCAATCCACCTGCTGCTCTCGAAACCACAGCAGCGCAGCCAGCGTGTTGTATTCGAAGAAGGTCAGCGAATGCTCGCCGCGCACGGCCTCGATCTGCTCGAAGGCGGTCAGCAGCTCGGCGTCCTGTGGCATGCGGCCATCGACGCGCATGCGTTCGTGATAACGCACCAGATGCGGCGAGGTGAACAGCCCGGTGCGATGACCCGCGGCGCTCAGCAGCGTTGCCAGCGTAGTGGCCGTGGAACCCTTGCCGTTGGTGCCACCAATGATGACGCTGCGTCCCCGGACCGGCAGCAGGCCCAGACGCTGCGCAACCGCCCGGACGCGGGTCAGGTCCAGCTCGATGCTGCGCGGATGCAGCTGCTGCTGGAACGCCAGCCACTCCGGCAAGGAACGCCGGATTGTCGTCAAGCCGCCTCGAGCGGCGGCTGCTTCTGCAGCAGACGCAGCAGTACAGCCAGCCGATCGCGCATGTCGCGACGGTCGATGATCTGGTCGAGGCCGCCGTGCTCCAGCAGGAATTCACTGCGCTGGAAACCTTCGGGCAACGTCTCGCGCACCGTCTGCTGGATCACGCGCGGGCCGGCAAAGCCGATCAGGGCGCGCGGCTCAGCCACGTTCAGATCGCCGAGCATGGCCAGACTGGCCGACACCCCACCGGTGGTCGGATCAGTCATCACCGAAATGAAGGGCAGTCGCGCCTCGGCCAGCTGCGCCAGCGCGGCACTGGTCTTGGCCATCTGAAACAGCGACAGCAGCGCTTCCTGCATGCGGGCGCCGCCGGTAGCCGAGAAGCAAATCAGGCCGCAGCGGTGTTCAAGGCAATAATCCACCGAGCGCTTGAAGCGCTCGCCCACTACCGAACCCATCGAGCCGCCGAGAAACTGGAACTCGAAGGCGCAGGCCACCACTTCCAGTCCCTTGATCTGTCCGGCAAGGGCCACCAGCGCATCGTTCTCGCCGGTGGCCTTCTGGGCCTGCGACAGCCGGTCCTTGTAACGCTTGCTGTCTTTGAACTTCAGCGGATCCTCGGGCCAGACGTCAGCGCCGATTTCCTGCTGCGGCTGCGGATCGAGCAGGGCCTGCAGGCGCGCGCGCGCGCCGATGCGCATGTGATGGCTGCACTTCGGGCAGACATAGAGGTTGCGTTCCAGCTCGGCGCGATAGAGCACCGAATCGCAAGCCGTGCATTTGACCCACAGGCCTTCGGGCACCGAACGCGAACGGCGCTCGGTCTTGATGCGCGATGGAACAATTTTTTCGAACCATGACATCAGTAGGGAATCCAGCTGCCAATGTGGGCGCCGATGATAGCCGAATCCATCGGCAGCCCGAATTCAGGAGCGTAATCCACCTGCCACAGATACAACCCCATGGCGGGCGCTGTCGCCTCACCGCTGCTGCGCTGACGCGACTCCAGTTGTTCGCGCGCGCGCGTGGGAGGCGCATCGCCACGTCCCACGGCCAGCAGCAGGCCGACGATGTTGCGCACCATATGGTGCAGAAAGGCATTGGCGGTCACGTCCACCCACAGCCAATCGCCCCGTCGCTGCACCTCGATGCGATCCAGCCGTCGCACCGGACTGTGCGCCTGACACTCGGAGCTGCGGAAGGCACTGAAGTCGTGCTCACCGTGCAGAAAAACCGCGGCGGCCTGCATTGCCGCCACATCCAGCGGCCGATGCACGCAACAGGCGCGCCCGGCGGCCAGCGCCGAGCGTACCTTGCGGTTGAGGATCAGATAACGGTAGCTGCGCCGCAGCGCTGAATAGCGGGCATGGAAATGCGCCGGCACTGGCCGCGCCCACTGCAGACTGATATCGACGGGCAGATGACTGTTGCCGCCGAGCACCCAGGCATTGCCGGAGCGCGCAACATCGCTGTCGAAGTGGATGATCTGGGTGCGCGCGTGCACACCGGCATCGGTGCGTCCGGCACAGATCACCTGCACCGGATGATCGGCCACCCGCCCCAGCGCCTGCTCGACGTGCTGCTGTATGGAAGCCGCCTGCTGCTGCGACTGCCAGCCGTGATAGGAGCCGCCGTCGTATTCGACTCCGGCAGCGATGCGTGCCATCAGCGCAGAGTGATCAGCCGGGCAGCGATTCGATCAGACGGCGTGCTTCCTGCTTCTGCGAAGCGGAACCTTCGTGCAGCACTTCATCGAGAATGCTGCGTGCACCTTCCGGATCGCCCATATCCATGTAGGCGCGAGCCAGATCGAGCTTGGTGCCCACTTCACTCATCGTCGGCGGTTCCAGATCCGGCAGTACCGTTTCGACGGCGCTCAGCCGTTGGGTGTCGCTGTAGCCGGTCTCGGCAGCAGGAGACTGCGCGCCCAGATCCAGATCCAGGCCATTGCCGTCGCTGCTGGTCTCATGCCCGCCGGTGGCGGCCAAACCACCCAGATCCAGATCCATTTCGCCCGGATTGTCCTTCAGCGCCTGCAGCCGGCCGGTCACGCTGGTGAGGTCGTTGTCCGACTCCACCATGGGTAGCAGCTCGGTCGCGTCATGACCAAGCGACGGCATGATCTGCGTCGGCTGCTGGCCATCGGGCGGGGCGATGGCGGCCACCTCATCATCGGTGAACAGCCAGGTACCGCTGGTGCTGGGCGTCAGGCTGGGTACCGAACCCGTCAGAGTGCTCGCGGTGTCGGCGCGCGATCGCAGACGACGGGTCTCTTCATCCACCCTGGCCAGTACGGTGGGCGCATCATCGGTCGCATCGCCCGATGCCTCAGGGGCACCCACTTCCATGGTGCCAAGATCCAGTCCCAGATCATCCAGGGCCAGCTCTGTAGTTTGCTCAGCCCCGGTCAGAGCCTGACGGCCCTGGGCATCCAGCTTCTGACGGATGGTGGGATTGTCGGTCTCTTCAAGCCGCGGCTGCTCGACGGTGGATGCGTCACCCTCCAGACCGGACAGCTCCATCGTGATGGTGTGCTGGGGCGAAGCGCCTTCCGGCATCTCACGGGTACTGCCGGTGACATCGTCACCGCCGCGGGCCGGGTCATCCAGCACAAAGTCGACGCCGGCATCAGCGGCCAATGCGCCCGTTTCGGCACCTGTGTTGCGCAGCGCGGCGCCCAGGTCGAGATCCACAGCTTCGCCACCACTGGCAGCCATGGTGGGCTCGCCCAGCAGATCGAAGTCGATACGGTTCTGCCCACCTTCCAGATTCAGATCAACGCTGGAACCGGCTGCACCCAGCGATATTCCGCCCGATGGAAACAAGCTGTCGTCGGGTGCAATCTGCCGCCCCATGATGACGATCTTTTCCCACTCGCCCGGCAATGCTTGCGCGCGACTTTCAGACAGCTCACGCGCCAACGGCAGGAACTGATCCTTGTTGCCCCAGACGAAATAGACTTCGAGCAGCTTCAGCTTGAGTTCGCGACGCTGCGGTTCACGCGAGATGGCGAGACGCACCAGATCGGCAGCCTGGTCGTAAAGACCATAAGCCATGTGGAAATCGGCTTCGGCCAGCGGGTCGCCCTGCTCCAGCCCGACTGCGGTGTCACCGGAAACCGTATCGTCAACAGCAACCGCCTTGGCCGCTGGACTGAAACCCGCCTCGGTGGGTTCGAAACGAGGACGCTCACGGCTGCCCGATTCCTCGACCAGGAATGAGTCGTCGGCGGTGTCAGGCAGCGACCGCACCGGCATGGTGGCCGAGGTATTGCTCGCACGCTCGAAACTGGCGCCGCCGAGGCGATCCAGCGAGTGTTCAAACTCCCGGGCCTGACGGGCGCGATAGCTGCGCCAGCCCAGCATGGCCAGCACCAGGACCACCAGGCCGGCCAACAGGTACCAGCGCTCGATCAACGCGTCGAGCCACGATCCGGAACTCGGTTCCTCCGCAGCGGGCGCCACTGGCGGCGCTGCGGCAGCAGCCGGCGGCGCGGGCTGCTCAGCCGCTACCGGCGCAGGAGTCTCGGCGGTCGCAGCTTCGGCAGGGGCTGCTTCAGGCGCCGGCGCCAGCGGCTGCGCTGCCGGAGGTGCAGACGGAGCAGCTGGAGTGCCCCCTGCAACCTGTGCCTGCAAGCGGGCCAGCTCGGCATTGCGCAGCTCCAGCAGGCGCCGCGATTCGACCAGCTGACGCTCAAGTTCAGTCACCCGCTGCTGCAGGCCGCCAGCCGCTGGCGCGGTTGCATTGCCTGCGGCAGCCGTCGGAACCGGCGCATCCTGCGGCGGCACCAGACGCAATTGACCTTCACCGCCAGCGGCACTGCGCGTACGCGCCCAAGCCTGATATTGCTGGCTGACTTCAGATATCGCGGCGCCGGGCGCCACGGCCGCCACATCGGCCTCGGCTGGCAGAGTGAGCTGCGCACCGGCACGCAATTCATTCATGTTGCCGGCAAATGCCTGCGGATTGGCGCGATAAATGGCCACCAGCGCGCGTTCCCGACTCACGCCGGGATAACGGCCGGACGCAATGCCCGACAAGGTATCGCCGGAGCGGACGCTGTACGTGGCACCCGCGGCAGAACTGGAACCTGCGGCAGCGCTGGCCGGAGCCGCTGCTGCAGGCGCAGGCTGCGTCGCGCGCGACGTCGTGGCCGTGCGATCCACCGCGCCGGCGCGCTGTGGCGCCGTTGCAGCGGCTTCGGCCACCGCCGGAGCCTGGCTGCGCTCGGTAAACACCGGCGGATCCAGCAGCACGGTGTACTCCCGCACCGCACGACCACGCGCCCAGCTGGCGTCGATCAGCAACGTGATGAAGGGTTCGGTAATGGCCTCAGGACTGCGCACGCGCAGGATATCGCGGCCGTTCAGCTTCTCAGCCTGCACCGTGGCATTGGCGAGGAAGGCCGGATAGTCGAGCCCATAACGCGCAAAAGTGTCGCGGTTGGAGATGGCCGTACGCAGGCTGGCCAGTTCCTCGGCTGTGGCGGTCAGGTCTATCTCAGCATTGAGCGGCGCATTCAGCGCTGATCGAAGATGGATATCACCGAGGCCCAGAGCCAGGGCGCTTGCTGGCACGAGACCCAGCAGACAAATCACTCGCACTGAAATACGGGACAACATCGGATCTCCTGACTGGCCAGAAGGAGCTTAATCCTTAATAAAACAAGCATTTACGCTCATTTTCAGGCCTTATACATGTAGTCGGCAATATAACTTATAAATAGTCCCGGACCAAAATCTCCGCGATCTGCACGGCATTGGTCGCCGCTCCCTTGCGGATGTTGTCGGCCACTATCCACAGATTCAAGCCGCGGTCATGCGTCATATCGTCCCGTATGCGTCCGACATAAACCGTGTCGTGGTTCGCTGCTTCCGTAACGGCTGTAGGGTACCCGCCTGGCTTGTGTTCATCGATCACCTGCACCCCAGGCGCTTTCTCCAGCAAGGCGCGCGCCTCCGCGGCTGAAATCTTGCGCCGGGTCTCGATATTCACGACTTCGGAATGGCCGTAAAAAACCGGCACGCGCACCGCGGTGGCATTCACCCGGATCTTGCTGTCGCCGAAGATCTTCTGGGTTTCCCAGTGCATCTTCATTTCTTCCTTGGTGTAACCGTTGTCCTGGAACTTGTCGATCTGCGGCACGCAGTTGAAGGCAATCTGCTTGGCAATCTTCACCGGAGTGTCGATCGGCCGTCCGTTGAGCAGATACGCGGTCTGTTCGGCCAGCTCTTCGACGGCCTGACGCCCCGCGCCCGACACCGACTGATAGGTGGCGACATTGATGCGATCGATGCCCGCTGCATCGTAGATCGGCTTCAGCGCCACCACCATCTGGATGGTGGAGCAGTTCGGATTGGCGATGATGCCGCGCGGCTGGTACTTCGCCATGTCGGCTGCGTTCACCTCGGGAACCACCAGCGGAATGTCAGGCTCGTAGCGGAACTGGGAGGTGTTGTCGACGACAACGCAACCAGCCGCCGCGGCCTTCGGCGCGTACTTCGCCGACACATCGCCACCGGCCGAGAACAGGCCGATGCGCGCGCGCGAGAAATCGAAGGTCTCGGCATCGTGCACCGGCCACTGTCGGCCATTGAACTTCACCTTCTTGCCCAACGAACGGCTGCTGGCCAGCGGAAACAGCTCGCTGACCGGAAACTTCCGCTCTTCAAGCACCTTCAGGATCATCTCGCCCACGAGCCCCGTGGCGCCCAGCACCGCTACATTCCATCCCGCACTCATATCGCCTCTTGGCATGGCTCTGAATATTGTCAATCAATCGGTATTCTGACCCGGAATCACCGGCGTCGTCGCGACCACATCGGCATTCTGCGCCCGATGACGCAGGTAATGATCCATCAGCACGATGGCCAGCATGGCTTCGGCGATGGGTGTGGCGCGCAACCCCACGCAGGGGTCATGACGACCGGTGGTCACCACATCGACGGCATTGCCGGCCACGTCGATGGTCCGCCCCGGCACCTGGATACTGGAGGTGGGCTTGAAGGCCAGATGCACCCGCAGCGGCTGGCCCGACGAAATACCACCCAGGATGCCGCCGGCGTGGTTACTGCGGAAACCGCGCGGCGTAAGTTCATCGCGATGCTCGCTGCCGCGCTGCGCGACGACGGCCATGCCGTCGCCAATCTCCACGGCCTTGACAGCATTGATGCCCATCATGGCGTGCGCGATGTCGGCATCCAGCCGGTCGAACACCGGCTCGCCCAGACCCGGCGGCACACCGCTGGCCAGCACTGTTACGCGCGCGCCCACCGAATCGCCGGCGCTGCGCAGATCCCACAGCAGCTGTTCCAGTTCCGGCAATCGCGCCGGATCGGGACAGAAAAACGGATTCTGGTAGGCCGCTTCGGGCTGCACCGGATCGAGCTGCAAGGCGCCCACCTGTGATACGTAGCCGCTGATGCGCACGCCCAGCCGTTCGGCCAGATACTTGCGTGCAATGGCTCCGGCCGCCACGCGCATTACGGTCTCGCGCGCCGAAGAACGGCCGCCGCCGCGATGATCACGAAAGCCGTACTTCTGCTGATAGGTGTAGTCGGCGTGACCGGGCCGGAAACGATCCTTGATCTTCTCGTAGTCACGCGAACGGGCATCGGTGTTTTCGATCAGTACACCAATCGGCGTGCCGGTGGTGCGCCCCTCGAACACGCCGGAAAGTATGCGCACGACATCGCCTTCGCGGCGCTGGCTGACGAACTGCGAAGTACCGGTGCGGCGCCGGTCCACGTCGCGTTGCAGATCCTCTTCGCCGAGCGGCAGTCCCGGCGGGCAACCGTCGACAATGCAGCCGAGTGCCGGCCCGTGGCTCTCGCCAAAGGTGGTCACCGAAAACAGCTTGCCAATGGTGTTGCCTGACATACCTCGACTACCTGACCTGCACCAATTGCTCACGCGTCAACATGAAAACTCCGCCACCACCACGGGTGAAATCCAGCCATGTGAATGGCAGCCGCCGGAAATGTCGTCGTACCGCATGCTCGGTGTTGCCCACTTCCACGACCAGTATTCCTCCGGCGCGCAGATGGCGCGGCGCCTGCCCGAGCAGAACGCGCACCGAATCGAGTCCATCACGACCTGCAGCCAGAGCCAGTGCCGGCTCATGCCGGTATTCGGCCGGCAATCCCTTCATTTCTGTCTTGCCGACGTAGGGCGGATTGCTGACGATAATATCGTAAGTATCCCCTCGCAGGCCGCTGAAATGATTGGAAAGTACCGCCCGTACGCGGCGTCCCAGCCGATGCGTGGCGATATTCAGCAGCGCCACCTGCAGCGCTTCCGGTGAAATATCGACTGCATCGACGCGGGCACGCGGAAAGGCACGCGCGCAGGCAATGGCGATACAGCCGGAACCGGTGCCGATATCGCAGATACGGCGCACGCGACCGGGTGCTATCCACGGCTGGAAACGTTGTTCGATGGTCTCGGCCAGCGGCGAACGCGGCACCAGCACACGCTCATCGACATGCATCGGCAACCCCGCGAACCAGCAGCGTTGTGTCAGGTAGGGTACCGGCATGCGCTCGCGGATACGCCGCTCCGCCAGCTTCGCGAGGCGCGCCTGCGCGACCTTGCTGACCGGACGACGCCAGGCTGAAGGTGGCGCATCGGGCTGCAATGCCAGCACATGCATCACCAGCGCAGCAGCATCGTCGCGCGGATTGTCGGTGCCATGACCATAGTACAGACCGGCGCGACGGAATCGGCCTGCGAGTTTGTCAACCAACGCAGCCGCGGTGAGCTTCTGTGATAATCCGGGCATGAAATTCCGCGCTTCGTTCCTGACATTCGTGGTGGTAGGCATGGTCGCCGCAGTGGCCGGCGTGTTGCTGGCGCGCATGTTGACACAGCAGACGGTGGCGCTGGAGGGCGGCACCTGGCTGCCGCAGCCACGCCCACTGTCAGCGTTCACCCTGACGGACACCAGTGGCGCTCGTTTCGACAACGCCGCGCTGAATGGCCGCCCGCACCTGCTGTTCTTCGGCTTCACCTACTGTCCCGATGTCTGTCCGACCACGCTGGTCACGTTGTCGACGGTGCATGCCGAACCCAGACTCCGGGAGCTGGGAATACTGTTCGCTACGGTGGATCCGGCACGCGACTCGGCGGCCACGCTGCGCCAGTATCTGGATGCCTTCAGCCGCGACTTCATCGGATTGCGCGGCCAGGCGGACGCGCTGGCGCCGCTGCTGCAAAGCCTCGGCGGCATTACCGTACGCCAGCCGCTGCCGGATGGCAGCTACACCATGGACCATACCGCCGCGATCTACCTGCTGGACCGCCAAGGCCGCTACGCCGCCGTGTTCACTCCACCTTTCACCCCCGCCAGGCTGCGTCAGGATCTGCTGCGCGTTGCCGATGCCGGCCAGCTCTAGGTTCCACAGGATCTCCCGCCATGCGCGCCCGCACCTTCGTCGCCCTGCAATACCTGCTGCCCCAGCATGCGCTGTCGCGCCTGATCTACCATCTGACCCGCAGCCGCATCGGCTGGCTGCGCCGTAGCGTGACGCGTCTGTTCGTCGCCGGCTTCCAGCCCGACATGTCCGACGCCGCGCAGCCCGACCCGTTGCAATACGACAGCTTCAACAGCTTCTTCACCCGCGCGCTGCGCCCCGATGCGCGGCCGATGCCGGCCGACCCCGACGACATCGCGTGTCCGGTGGACGGCACCGTCAGCATGGCCGGCACCATCGCCGACGGCCGGTTGCTGCAAGCCAAGGACCGCAGCTTCACGCTGGACGCACTGCTGGCCAACCGTCAGCCATGGGTTGATGCCTTCCGCGGCGGGCGCTTCGCCACCATCTACCTGGCGCCCTACAACTACCACCGCGTGCATATGCCGATGGATGGCGTGCTGCGCGAAGGCTGGTTCGTGCCCGGCAAGCTGTTCAGCGTCAACGCCGTTACTGCGCAGCGTGTGGACGCACTGTTCGCGCGCAATGAGCGCGTGATCTGCGGTTTCGATGGTGCCTCCGGCCCCTTCGCCATGGTGCTGGTGGGCGCACTGTTCGTCGGCAGCATGAACACCGTGTGGCACGGCGAAGTCACGCCGGCGCGACGGCGCGTCGTCAGCACGTTGACGCCAACGGCCGCTGCGCCCGCGCCGGGCGCTGCGCGCGGTGCCGAGCTGGGACGCTTCAACATGGGCTCGACCATCATCCTGCTGCTGCCGCCCGGTGGCGGCGAGTGGTCGGCAGCACTGCAGCCGGGACGCGTCGTGCGTCTGGGCGAGACCATCGGCCGACGCTGGCGCAGATGAATCAGGGGTCTTCCTGGCAGCCTGGCATTGCGCTGCCGCGGCTGCGACAGCGCGCGCAGTTGCTGCAGCAGGCGCGCGCATTCTTCGCCGCCCGCAATGTGCTCGAGGTCGATACACCGATCGCAGTCAGCAGCGCGGTCAGCGATCCGCACATCCATTCACTGGAACTGGCGCCGGCACCTGGCGAGCGCGCCAGGCGCTTCCTGCACACCTCGCCGGAATACGCGATGAAACGCCTGCTGGCGGCCGGCAGCGGCGACATCTACCAGATCTGTCATGTGTTCCGCGCCGAGGAATCGGGGCCGCTGCACAACAGCGAGTTCACGCTAATCGAGTGGTACCGCGGCGGCTTTGGCATGCGCCAGCTGATCGACGAGGTGGCTGCACTGGCGATCGGGCTGCTCGGCAGGCCGCGTC
>JAIBJM010000036.1 GCA_020029535.1 Gammaproteobacteria bacterium
TACAGACCGATGCGGTGATTGCCGCCGCCGCCGCACAGCACGGCGTATTTCTGCGCGGTGCGCAGGCCCGGGATGGTCTTGCGTGTGTCGAGAATGCGGCAGTTCGTGCCGGCCACGGCGCGCACATAGGCTGCGGTGATGGTGGCGGTGCCCGACAGCAGCTGCAGGAAGTTCAGCGCGGTGCGCTCGCCGCTGAGGATGGCGCGGGCCGGACCTTGCATTTCGCAGAGCACGGCGTTGGCGGCGAGATGGTCGCCATCGCTGGCATGCCAGCGCAGCTGCACCGCCGGATCGAGCTGTCGGAAAGTCTCGTCGGCCCATGGACGACCGCTCAGCACCGCTGGCTCGCGACTGATCAGCCGCGCGCGCATCGACGTGGAGGCCGGGATCAGCGCAGCCGTGACATCGCCCGAGCCGATGTCCTCGCGCAACGCGCGGGACACCTGCTCGGGCAGATCGGCAGGAACGGCGGCGATTGCGGTCAGCCCGAACCGCCGAAGAAGGGCAGGCCGTGGGAAGTCGAGCCCATGCACAGCAGCATGGGGATGGACAGCACGAAGTTGGTGCGCGAGGCCAGCGCCGCGACCTTGCGCGCCTTGGCCTTCTCTTCATCGGTGGCGGGCACGACGCCCAGTATCTTCTTCTGGTTGGGCCAGATCAGTACCCAGACATTGAACAGCATGATGGTGCCCAGCCAGGCGCCGATGCCGATGGTCAGACCGTAGTAATTGATTTGCTCGCCCGTCAGGCCCAGCGTCAGTGCATTGACGAAGTTGCCGCCGCGCGTCAGATACCAGAAGCCGGTCAGCCAGGTGGCCACGGCGCCCCAGCGGAACCACAGCAGTGCGCGTGGCGCGATGTACTTGGTGACGCCGGCACCGCCCGGGCCGCCCTTGTCGGCAGCGGCAGCGGCGAGACCGGGAGTCTGCACCACGTTGAAGTAGTACAGCAGGCCGATCCACATGATTCCGGACAGAATGTGCAGCCAGCGGGCCAGCGGCAGCTCATTGAAGCCGAATGGCGCGCCGACGGCGGAGGTTATGATGATGCCGACGACCAGCGCGGCGACGAAGCCGGAGATGATGGCGCCGCGGACAGAGTTCAGGGGATTCATGGTGGAGACCTCGCTAAGCCATTGTTCTGGTTGAGAGATGCAGCGGGCTGCGGGTTTGAAGAATAGGCCAGCGCCCCCCATAATTCAATGCAGACAACGAGGTAAACGATGGACGTCAACGAAAGAATTCGCAGGGAACTCAGCAGCTCGCCCGTGGTGCTGTTCATGAAAGGCACGCCGGACTTCCCGCAGTGTGGTTTCTCGGCGCAGACCGCCGGTGCGCTGCGCCAGCTGGGCGTGCGCTTCCATCACGTCAACATTTTCGACGATACGGAAATGCGTGAGGCGCTGAAGCGCTTTTCGAACTGGCCCACCTATCCGCAGCTGTACGTGAATGGCGAGCTGGTCGGCGGCTGCGATATCGCGCTGCAGATGTACCAGAGCGGCGAGCTGAAGACGCTGCTGCAGTCGGCCGGCGCCGTCGCGGCCTGATCAGTCGGCCGCGTCGCCGCTGTCTTCAACCGGTTCGGGACTGGGATTGGCATCGCGCCAGCCCAGTTGCTGAGCGCGTTGATCGGCGCGCCGGTGGCTGTCGGCCAGCAGGTTGCAGACCTGACAGAACAGCTCGGCGGTCTGCTCGGCATCGTAGGTGGCCGAATGCGCCGAGCTGCTGTCCCAACCCACTCCTGCCAGCGTGGCCGCCTTGGCCAGCACGGTCTGGCCGTAGGCCGCACCGCCCAGCGTGGCGGTATCGAAGCTGGAGAACGGATGGAAGGGATTGCGCTTGATGCCGGTGCGGGCCACCGCGGCATTGAGGAAGCCGAGGTCGAACCACGAGTTGTGACCCACCAGCACCGCGCGCCTGCACTCCGCAGCGCGAATCGAGGTCCGCACTTCCTTGAATATCCTCTGCAGCGCATCGCGCTCATCGATGGCCGGACGCAGCGGATGCCAGGGGTCGATCTTGTTGACCTGCAGTGACGCCGGTTCGAGGTTGGCGCCCTCGAACGGTTTGACGTGATACGAGAAGGTGGGGCCACGACGCAGCAGGCCGCTGTCGTCGATATCGATGATCACCGCTGCGATCTGCAACAGCGCGTCGGTGGTGGCGTTGAAGCCGCCGGTTTCCACATCGACAACCACTGGCAGGAAGCCGCGGAAGCGGCGCGCCAGCAGCGGGGAGGCGTCGATGACGTTCATGCCAGTCGCCAGGCAATGAGTTCGCCGGCGCGCAGTGGCACCAGCGTGCCGTGGGCGAAGGGCAGATGTCCTGGCACCATCCATGGCTCGCGGATCAATGTGATGGTGTCCTGGTTGCGCGGCAGACGATAGAAGTCGGCGCCGAAGCTGGCGGCGAAATCCTCGAGCCGCGCCAGCATGCCGTGCGCCTCGAAGGCTTCGGCATACAGCTCGATGCCGGCATGCGCACTGTAGCAGCCTGCGCAGCCGCAGGCGGCTTCCTTGGTGTGGCGTTCATGCGGTGCGCTGTCGGTGCCGAGGAAGAAACGCGGATTGCCGCTGGCCAGCACATCCAGCAGCGCCTGGCGATCGGCTTCGGTTTTCAGCACCGGCAGGCAGTAGTGATGCGGACGGATGCCGCCGGCAAACAGCGCATTGCGGTTCAGCAGCAGATGCTGCGGCGTGACGGTGGCTGCCACGCCGGCGCGTGCGGCACGCACGAATTCCACCGCTGCGCGCGTGGTCACATGCTCGAACACCACCCGCAACCGCGGATGCCGTTCGACCGCGGGTGCCAGAATCTCGTCGATGAAGCGCGCTTCGCGATCGAACACGTCCACGCCGGGATCGGTGACCTCGCCGTGCACCTGCAGCGGCAGGTCGACCGCGCTCATGCGTTCCAGCACCGCTTCGATGTTCGCGATGCGGGTGACGCCGGCATCGGAATGGGTGGTGGCACCGGCCGGATACAGCTTGGCGCCGTGGATGAAACCGCTGGCGCGCGCGCGCTCGATTTCCTCCGGCGTGGTGCCGTCGGTCAGATACAGCGTCATCAGTGGTTCGAAGGCCGCGCCGGCGGGCAATGCGGCCCGGATGCGATCGCGATAGGCCTGTGCCGCGGCGACGGTGGTCACCGGCGGTTTCAGGTTGGGCATGATGATGGCGCGGGCAAAGCGCGCCGCGGTGTGCGGCAACACCGCGCGCAGCGCCTCGCCATCGCGCAGGTGCAGATGCCAGTCGTCCGGCCTGCGCATCACCAGCTGCTGGGTCATGCGCGGCGTCCCTTGCGCAGCGCAGCGCGCCAGGCGCCGCTGAGCAGCAGCTCCAGCGTCAGGCGCGCGCCAAAACCGGTGGCCTCGGTGTTCACATGCGCCAGTCCGCCAGCGCGGGTGGCCGCAGACAGATCGAGGTGAATCCAGGGCAGCGCATCGGGAACGAAGCGGCTGAGGAAACGGGTGGCCAGGATGTGATCGCCCTTGCTCTCCAGCGCGCATTGCCGGATGTCGGCGACGCGGCTTTCGATGTCGCTGTCGAAATCCTCGTCGAGCGGAAAGGGCCATACGCGCTCGCCGCTCCGTGCGCCGGCTTCCTGCGCGGCGGCCTGCAGTGCGGCGTGACGGGTGAACAGGCCGCTGTAACGTTCGGTCAGCGCATAGACGCAGGCGCCGGTCAGTGTGGCGAAATCCATCAGCAGCGCCGGACGCGTGCGGGCCGCCAGAGCCAGTGTGTCGGCCAGCACCATGCGTCCTTCGGCATCGCTGTGGATGACCTGGATGGTGGTGCCATTCACGGCGCGCACCACTTCCTGCGGCCGATAGGCAGTGGGACCGATGTTGTTTTCGGTAATCGCCAGCCAGGCATCGACGCGCAGCGGCGCGCGCAGTTCGGCCAGCGCCAGCGTGCAGGCCAGCGCCACTGCGCTGCCTGCCATGTCGGTGTGCATGTCGAGCATGCCGCGGTGTGGCTTCAGGTTGATGCCACCGGTGTCGAAGACAATGCCCTTGCCCACCAGAGCCACATCCGGCTGGCGCCCGGCACGCCGGCCGCGGTAAACCAGATGCGCAATGCCGGCATCGCGCGCACCATTGCCGCGCGCCACGGCCAGAAATGCGCCGGCGCCCAGGCGCTGCAGCTGTGGTTCGGAATACCAGCGCAGCTGCAGACGATGGCGGCGCGCCAGCGTGGTCAGCAGCCGCCGGTAGTTGCGGGCATCCAGCTGGTTGGGCGGCAGCGTCGTCAGCCAGCGCACCAGATTGCCGGCGCGCGCGGTGGCGCGGATGCGCACCAGCTCCAGTGATGGCGCGCGATACAGCTGGATGCGGCGCAGCCGCCACGGCGGTGCCGAAACGCGCCGGAATGCCGGCAGGGCGAATGCATGGCTGTAGGCGGCGCTGAGTATGGCCTCGTGCCAGTCAGCGGCGTCCGACAGATCCGCGTCGACGATGACGCCTATCTGCGCGGGCCGGCGTGCGGCAATTTCCGCCAGCATGCGCCCGGCCAGCGCCAAGCGCTGGTACTGCGTGGCGTCGTTCCCGGCAAAGGCCAGCACGGCCTGGGTCTGTCGCGCATTGGCCAGCGCGGTGGAGCGCAGGCTGAAAGGATCCGCTTTGGTGCGTTGCTGCAGCGATTGCCAGCGTTCTGCTTCAGGAAGCAGCCGCAGCAGTGCAGCGGACTTCGCGTCCGTCAGCACCAGCAGCGCATCGAGACGTGCGGCGGCCCGCGCGGTGGGATATGCGCGTGATCGCGCGATCGCGATGTCGTGGAAAGTCGGCAACAAATTCATCAGCGGTGTTTCCGTGGCGAGACCTTGCTTGACCATCATCAGCAAAATCCGGGATCATTCTCTCGCTGGATTGTTGCGGCAACCATTCGCGGACGCCGCGCATCCTACCACGCGTCCACCCAGGATTACCCCCTCCGCATGACAGCCAATACACCGAGTGACATCGACCCCACCGAGACGCGCGAGTGGCTTGAAGCAATAGATTCGGTGATACGCGCGACCAGCGCCGAGCGGGCGCATTACCTGATAGACCGCGTCATCGAACATACGCGCCGTTCCGGCGCCTATCTGCCGTTCAAGGCCAATACCGCCTACGTCAACACCATTTCGGTCGGACAGGAACCACGCTATCCCGGCGACCGGGCGCTGGAACGGCGCATCGAGGCGTGGATACGCTGGAACGCCGCCGCGATGGTGGTGCAGGCCAACCGCAAGTCCACCGAATATGGCGGCCACATCGCCAGCTATGCCTCCTCGGCCACCATGTATGAAGTGGGTTTCAACCACTTCTGGCGCGCGCCCACACCTGAGCATGCGGGCGACCTGGTGTTCGTGCAGGGCCATTCATCGCCCGGCATCTATGCGCGCGCCTACCTGGAAGGGCGCCTCACCGAAGAGAATCTGCGCCGTTTCCGCCAGGAGGTCGATGGCGGCGGCCTCAGTTCCTATCCGCATCCGTGGCTGATGCCGGATTTCTGGCAGTTCCCGACCGTATCGATGGGCCTCGGACCCATGATGGCCATCTACCAGGCGCGCTTCATTCGTTACCTCGAGAATCGCGAGCTGACACCCGCCTCGGATCGCAAGGTGTGGGCCTTCCTCGGCGATGGCGAGATGGACGAGCCCGAATCGATGGGCGCGCTGACGATGCCGGTGCGCGAGAAGCTCGACAACCTGGTATTCGTCATCAACTGCAATCTGCAGCGTCTCGACGGCCCGGTGCGCGGCAACGGCAAGATCATCCAGGAGCTGGAAGCTGCCTTCCTCGGCGCCGGCTGGAATGTACTCAAGGTGATCTGGGGTTCGCGCTGGGATCCGCTGCTGGCGCGCGACACCCAGGGCCTGCTGCGCGAGGTGATGGAAACCACCGTCGATGGCGAGTACCAGAACTACAAGGCCAAGGGCGGCGCCTATACGCGTGAAAATTTCTTCGGCAAGGATGCGCAGCTGAAGGAGATGGTCGCCAACATGTCGGATGACGACATCTGGCGCCTGAACCGTGGTGGGCACGATGCACGCAAGGTTCACGCCGCTTACGCCGCGGCGATGAAGGGCGATGGCCGGCCGACGGTGATCCTGTGCAAGACCGTCAAGGGTTTTGGCCTGGGCAAGACCACCGAAGGGCAGATGGTGGCGCACCAGCAGAAGAAACTCGACACCGAATCGCTGCGCGGATTGCGCGACCGCTTCAACATTCCGGTCTCGGATGCCGACATCGAGACCGTGCCGTTCCGCAAGCCATCGGACGACAGCGATGAGATGCGCTACCTGCGCGCGCGTCGCACGGCGCTCGGTGGCTACCTGCCGGTGCGCCGGCCAAGCGCGGCGCCGCTGCCGGTGCCGCCGCTGTCGGTGTTCCAGTCCATCCTGGACGGCACCGGCGATCGCGAGATTTCCACCACCATGGCCTTCGTGCGCATCCTCACCGCGCTGCTGAAGGACAAGAGCATCGGCAAGCACATCGTGCCCATCGTGCCCGATGAGGCGCGCACCTTCGGCATGGAAGGACTGTTTCGCCAGATCGGCATCTACTCGTCGGTGGGTCAGCTGTATACGCCGCAGGACGCCGATCAGCTGATGTCCTATCGCGAAGACAAGAAGGGCCAGATGCTCGAAGAGGGCATCAACGAAGCGGGCTCGATGTGCTCGTGGATTGCCGCGGCGACCTCGTATGCCAACCACGGCATCGCCATGGTGCCGTTCTACATCTACTACTCGATGTTCGGTTTCCAGCGTGTCGGCGACTTCATCTGGGCTGCCGGCGACATGCGCGCCCGCGGCTTCCTGCTGGGCGCCACCGCGGGTCGCACCACGCTGGCTGGCGAAGGTCTGCAGCACCAGGACGGCCACAGCCATCTGCTGGCCACCACGGTGCCGAACTGCCGTGCCTACGATCCGGCCTATGCCTATGAGCTGGCCGTCATCATCCAGGACGGGATGCAGCGCATGTATGGCGAGGGCGAGAGCATCTTCTATTACATCTCGGTGATGAACGAGAACTATGCGCAGCCGGCCATGCCGGCCGGCTGCGAGTCCGGCGTCGTGCGCGGCGGTTATCGGTTGCGCGAAGGCGGCAAGGGCAAGCTGCGCACGCGGCTGCTGGGCAGCGGCACCATACTGCGCGAAGTGCTGGCCGCCGCCGAGCTGCTGGAGAAGGAGTTCGGCGTGCCGGCCGATGTGTATTCCATCACCAGCTTCAGCGAGCTGCGGCGCGAAGCGCTGGACTGCGAACGCTGGAACCTGCTCAACCCTGCCGAGGCGCCGCGTGTTTCCTATGTCGGCCAGTTGCTGGGCGAGGACGAGTCGCCGGTGATCGCCGCCACCGACTACATGCGCACCGTGGCCGACCAGATCCGTCAATGGCTGCCGGCCTCGTACGTGACGCTGGGCACCGACGGCTTCGGACGGAGCGACGCGCGGGCCGAACTGCGCCGCCACTTCGAAGTGGACAGCCGCTTCATCGCACTGGCGGCACTGAAGGCGCTGGCCGATGCCGGCTCGCTGGACCGGCGCACGGTGATCGATGCCGTGAAGAAGCTGGGCATCGATTCCGGCAAGCCGAATCCGCTGCAGGTCTGACCGCCATGGCCACCCAGGACATTCTGGTTCCCGATCTCGGCGATTTTTCCAACGTCGCCATCATCGAGATACTGGTCAAGCCCGGCGACAAGGTCGAGGCCGAGACGCCTCTGCTGACGCTGGAGACCGAGAAGGCAACCATCGATGTGCCGGCGCCGGTGGCCGGCGTCATCACTGCATTGCATGTGAAAGCGGGCGACAAGGTATCGGCCGGCAGTCGCATCGCCACCATTGACGTGGCCGCGACCGCCGCCGCTGCGCCGGCCGCGGCGAAACCGGCGCCCGTATCCGCGCCGCCAGCGTCTGCGTCTGCGCCGAAGCCGGCACCCGCTGCTCAGTCCAGCTTATCCGCGACCGTGGTGCGCGCGCTGCCGCCGATCAACGAGGCCGGCTTCTCCACCGCGCATGCCAGTCCGTCGGTGCGCCTGTTCGCGCGCGAACTGGGCGTGGATCTGGGCCGTGTGCGCGGCAGCGGCAGCAAGGACCGCATTACGCAGGAAGATGTCAAGGCCTTCGTCAAGGCGGTGCTCGGTGGCCAGCTGGCATCGGCCGCACCCGCGTTGCCGAAAGTGCCCGAGGTGGATTTCGCACAGTTCGGGCCGGTGGAAGTGCAGCCGCTGTCGCGCATCCAGAAAATTTCCGGACGGCGCCTGCACGCCAGCTGGATCAACCTGCCGCATGTCACGCAGTTCGACAGCGCCGACATCACCGAACTGGAGCAGACCCGCCAGTCGTTGAAAGCGAAGGCCGAGGCCGAAGGCGTCAAGCTGACGCCGCTGGCCTTCATCCTGCGCGCCTGCGTCAAGGTGCTGAAGGAACATCCACGCTTCAATGCCTCGCTGGATGCGGCGGGCGAGAATCTGGTCTCCAAAAAATACCTGCACCTCGGCTTTGCGGCCGATACGCCCAATGGCCTGATGGTGCCGGTGATCCGCGATGCCGACCGCAAGGATGTGTTCGCGCTGGCGCGTGCGCTGGCCGAACTGTCGGAGAAGGCGCGCAAGGGCAAGCTGTCGGGCGCTGAAATGCAGGGCGGCTGTTTCACGGTGTCCAGCCTGGGTGGCATCGGTGGCACGGCCTTCACGCCCATCATCAACGCGCCCGAAGTGGCCATCCTCGGCGTGTCGAAGTCATCGATGCAGCCGGTATACATCGACAAGGGCTTCGTGCCGCGACTGATGCTGCCTCTCTCGCTCTCTTACGATCATCGCGTGATCGACGGCGCCGAGGGCGCGCGCTTCATCGTGGCGCTGGCAAAGGCGCTGGCCGACATCAAGGGTCTGCTGGAGCCGGTCAAGTGAGCGAGCAGACGCTGCTCTGTCCCGATCTCGGCAATTTCAGTGACGTCGAAGTAATTGATGTGCTGGCCAAAGCCGGCGATGTCGTCGATGTCGAGACGCCGCTGCTGACGCTGGAGACCGAGAAGGCCACCATTGATGTGCCGGCGCTCGCCTCGGGCAAGCTGATCGAACTGCTGGTGGGCAAGGGCAGCCGGGTATCGAAGGGCACGCCGCTGGCGCGCATTGAAGCAGCGGCAGCGGTAGCGGCAACGCAGGCCGCACCCACTGCAAAGCCGGCGACGCCTGCCGCGACGGCGCCGCCACCCGCAGCGAAACCCGCTTCGGCACCCGCTGCACAACCCGTCGCGGCCACACCACAGATTCCCGATGTGCCGGCCGATCGCGAGGTGCAATTGCTGGTGCTGGGTGCCGGTCCCGGCGGCTATACCGCGGCGTTCCGCGCCGCCGATCTGGGCCTCAAGGTCACGTTGGTGGAACGCTGGGCCACGCTGGGCGGCGTGTGCCTGAACGTGGGCTGCATTCCGTCCAAGGCGCTGTTGCATGCCGCCAAGGTGATCGACGAGGCGCATGAGATGGCGGCCTTCGGCGTCAGCTTCGGCAAGCCGGCCATCGACCTCGACCAGCTGCGTGGCTGGAAGAACAAGGTCGTCGGCAAGCTCACCGGCGGTCTCGCCGGTCTGGCGAAGCAGCGCAAGGTGGAAGTGGTGCGCGGCGTGGGCAAGTTTCTCAGCCCGCATGTGATCGAAGTGACGCATGAAGGCACGACGCAGAAACTGCGCTTCGAGCAATGCATCATCGCCGCGGGCTCGGAGCCGGTGGCGCTGCCCTTCCTGCCGAAGGATCCGCGCGTGATGGATTCCACCGGCGCGCTGGAACTGCCACCCACACCGGGCCGCATGCTGGTGATCGGCGGCGGCATCATCGGTCTGGAGATGGCCTGCGTGTACGAGGCGCTGGGCGCGAAGATCAGCGTGGTGGAATTGACGCCGCAGTTGATGCCGGGCTGTGACATCGATCTGGTGCGGCCGCTGGAGAAACGGCTCAAGGCGCGCTACGAACAGATCCTGCTGAACACCAAAGTGGCTGCGGTGGAGGCCAAGCCCGACGGCCTGCATGTCACCTTTGAAGATGCCAACGGCCGCAGCACGCAGCTGTTCGAACGTGTGTTGGCCGCCGTGGGCCGCGCTCCCAATGGCCGGTTGCTCGATGCCGGGAAGGCCGGCGTCACCGTCGACGAACGCAGCTTCATTGCCGTGGACAAACAGATGCGCACCAATGTGCCGCATATCTTTGCCATCGGCGATGTGGTGGGTCAGCCGATGCTGGCGCACAAGGCTTCGCATGAGGGCAGGGTGGCCGCGGAAGTCGCTGCCGGCCACAAGCGTTACTTCGACGCGCGCGTGATTCCGTCGGTGGCCTACACCGATCCCGAAGTGGCCTGGGTCGGACTCACCGAGCTCGCGGCGCAAGCACAGGGCATCACGGTGGAGAAGGGCGTATTCCCGTGGGCGGCCAGTGGCCGTTCGCTGTCGCTGGGTCGCGAGGAAGGCTTCACCAAGCTGATCTTCGATCCCGCCACGCATCGTGTGCTGGGTGGTGGCATCGTGGGGCCCAATGCCGGCGAACTGGTCGCCGAGGTGGCGCTGGCCATCGAGATGGGCGCCGATGCCGCCGATGTGGGCCTCACCATCCATCCACATCCCACACTCAGCGAAAGCATCGGCATGGCGGCGGAAGCCTTCGAAGGCACGCTGACCGATCTGTACCTGCCGAAGAAAAAGTCCGGCTAGGATTATTCGATGCATATCTCACGGGAACGATCCCGTCGCATTCTGTTTTGGCTGGTCATTCTCGGTATCGCGCTTGGCTCTGCCACCTATGCCATCGATCCGTTGAGCTTCCTGCATCCGCAGCTGGCGGTGGCGGGAATTCTGTGGATGGTTGCGGCGTCTGCAAGCGTGCGGGTGGTGCCCGCGTTGCAACGCCGGCAGGTGCTGAGCGAAAACCTCGAAATCGCGGCCATGCTCGTGTATGCAACGCTGCTCACTGCTTCGACCGGCGCAACCGGCAGTCCCTTTGTCTCGCTGTATGTGCTGCCGCTGATCGCCTGTGCGCTGTGGTGGAAACCCCGCAGGGTTCTGTTGCTTGCGCTGGCGATTATTGGAATCACCGTACTGCAGAGCGGATTCATGGATGCAATGAACGACATGCGCCTGCTCACCACCGCGGTGGTATTGGCCAACACGCTGGGGCCAGCGATTGCGGCGTCCCTGATTCTCGCGACGCTCCGCAACCGGACGGGTTGAGAAGCGCATGGTGCGCGCTGCGGTCAGCATCGGCATGCTGTCGATGGCGCTCTGGGGATGCGGCCAGGGTCCGGACAAGCCCGCTCACGCCGCATTGCTCGACGAAATTCGCGCGCAGATGGTGACGATTCCCGCCGGCCGCTTTCGCATGGGAAGTCTGTTTGCTGCGGCCGAGGATGAACAGCCGGTCCATGAAGTTGCGCTCAGGAGCTTCAGGCTCGCGCGCTTCGAAGTAACCGCCGCGCAGTTCGCGGTATTCGCCGTGGCTTCCGGGCGGAAAGCCAAACTTCCCGCTGACCCGCTGCAACCAGCGGTGAATGTGAGCTGGGATGACGCCCATGCCTTTGTCGATTGGCTCAATGGGTTGAGCGGCGAGAGCTATCGTCTGCCCACCGAGGCCGAATGGGAATACGCGGCGCGTGCAGGATCGACCACGGCGTACTGGTGGGGCGATGCGTTCGAACCGGAACGTCTGAACGGGACCGGCATGCATGGCCGGGATCGGTGGCCGGAGATCGCGCCGGTCGGCCAATTTGCACCCAATGCATTCGGCCTGTACGACATGCTCGGCAACGTGTGGGAATGGACCACGGACTGCTATCACTCAAGCTACGAAGGTGCGCCCATTGACGGTTCTGCACGGTCTGGTGCAGCTGCTTGTGGGCGTGTGCTGCGAGGAGGAAGCTGGAGCGACCAGGCCGAATGGCTGCGCTCTGCGACCCGCAACTGGTTCGATGCTGCTGACAGTTTCGATTACATCGGTTTGCGGCTGGCGCACGATTGACCCGCGCGGTCGCGGAGCAGGGCTTTACGATCGCATGGCGGCGCTTGCTTCCTGTATGCCTGCTGATTCACGCAGTGGGAAGGGCGGGGTTGCGCCCACGCGGGTTTAGACGCGGATTCTGGGAGGATTCGATAGCCCGCCGGCAATGTTCGCGACCTTCAGTTGATCGACGCCGCTCATCGACGATACCCTGCGGTCGGACATAAGGCTCGATCTGCGAAAGACACTGGCGAGGAAGGCGGGTTGAAAGTCCTATCCCCCGAAGGAATCGGAGCTATGGCGGATTCATTCATCTGGAGTGAAGTTGGTCGCTGGATCTGGGGCGCGGTCAGAAACCGCCTGCCTCAGCGGCTGCTACGTTGGGCCTGGAGCGATCAGGAGATTACCAACTCCACTCACATCGTTCACTTCGAACAGTGGCCGCGATTCCATGTTCGTGCAGAACGCGAGCCGCCCGTCCTGGAGGGTGTCGGCTTCAACCTGTTCAACTTCACGCCGTTCAGGTTCTTGATCGTCGGCGCGGATCTGCGCGTGTCCGTTGATGGCTATGAATGGATCACGCAGAGAGAGCGCCTTCCCTCCGCGATACCCGTGGAGGCGCTTTCCCGTAGCGGGTACTATTTCAAGCACGTCCTCAGCGAATCGCAAGCACGCAAACTGCGCGAACGGCAGGACCCGTTAGCTCAGATCCGAATCGGAGGTCATCTGGTCCTGAAGGGTGTGTTCGGAGAGCTTCGCAAGGAGATTCACTCCGATGTCGTCGCCACGATCGACCGCTGAAGCGCAGGACATTACGCACCCGAAACTGCCGCCAGAGCTATGTCGCTTTCGCTCCTTCGCTGCCCGACACGCGGGCGGAAACGATGAGCAGACCGTATGCGATCTCCTTCGCGGCCGCCTTCATTTCGCCGACATCACTTCTTTCAACGATCCTTTCGAGGCGAGGCCGAGGTACGTTCAAGCGTTCACCAATGCTGGCAAGCAGCGCGCGGCCATAATCGAGTACCTGACCGACGTACTCCCCGGCACCGAAAGCAAGACGCAGAAGCGGAAGACAGCCGAGAAGATAGTCAGCGGCAAGACAATGGAAGAACTGATCGCGGTCGCCGATCAGCGAATCCTTGCGAGAGCGGGTGAACTATTTGTTCTATGCCTGATGGCGCCGGAGACTATTGCGACCCCTCTTCCCTGGGCGCACTACGCGGACGGCCACAGAGGGGTCTGCATTCACTTCGACACGACTAAACGCCCGCTGTCGGTCACCTTCCCGGTGGAGTACAGCGACGAATACCCTGAGCTCGTCGTCCCTCGCACACACCGGGCGCCCTTCGACATCTTCAGAATGCTCCTCCTTCGCAAGAGCGATGCGTGGGCCTACGAGAAAGAGTATCGCGTCATCCAATACACGGCGAAGCAAGCTCCGCCCCTTTCACGCACGCTCATGGTCCAGTGGGACGGGCATACGGCCCTCGGCTCGTCCGACATTGCCAGATCGATAACGCTCGGCTACCGAATGGAACCGGAAACACGGACTCGCCTCGTCGCCTGGATCAAGGTGAACACTCCACATGTCGAGATTTGGCAGGCAGATCTTCACCGCCACCGATACGAGATCGTGAGGAGCAGAATCTCCTAAAGCGCAGGCGAACCGGACGGATGTGCGGGAACGTCAACTCACTGCGCGTGCAGGCCTACCCGACTCAGTTCTTCAATGCGGATCATGAGCTCCTGATTGGCCAGTGCAATGCTCCGCAGCCTGACAAAGGCGCGCACGATCAACACGCTTGCCTCAATGGCTCGTCTCGAACGCAACACGTTCGACAACATCAGGCAACCATGTTCGGTGAAGACCAGCGGCAGACGTGCCGGATCCAGTTCCACCTCACGTGGCGATGAATTGGGCACGGCGGCTCAAGCGGGTGTTCGGGATCGAGATCGAGGGCTGTGCCCGCTGCGGCGGGAAGCTGCGCATTCTGGCCAGCATTGAGGAACCCGAACTCATCGCGCGCATCCTGGCCCATCTGGAGCGTGCTGCCATGGATCAAGGTCAACCCGAGCTGCTGCCCGAAGCACGGGCGCCGCTTTTTCAGTTCAGTCTGATTTGAACGTGATGACCATAGCCCGCTGATTTACGCCGCGGGCAGGGTGGGGCTGCGTCCATGCGGGATTAAACGCGCATGCTGGGGGGGGAGTCGATAGGCCGCAGGTAATGCGGGCGACTTCCAGTTGATCGCTGTCGCTCATCGACGATACCCTGCGGCCGGACATAAGGACTGATCTGCGATAGACACTGGCGAGGATGGCGGTTTGAAAGTCCGCCGTGTTCACTATGAAGGTTGGTTACGCGAGTCGGCTCGGCCAGTACAGGCGAGTTGACGGTCCTGTCCGCATGTTTGCCACTCATCCGAATGGTAGAGTTCGGCCATGAAGTACATCTACCCGGCAAAACTCGCGTTCACGGCACTCATGGCGAGCGTACTACTCGTCGCGGCCGCGCAGGCGCAACGCTCGAACGACAGGGTGCTGTTCGAAGATGCGCACATCCGCTTCGTCGAGGTGACCTATTGGCCTGGAGAGAAGGCCATGGTGGTCGATGAGCGTTACCCTGCGGTGCTGGCGGCGGATGCGGCATGGCCGGCGATGACAGATCGTCCGCTTGCCAAGGACGCGGTTCAGGGCATCGGCGTGAGCAGTGCGGTCAAGCCGCCGTCGAACAAGCCCTATCCCTGGTGCCGGACACAAACCGCTCAGTCACCGCATGAGGTGACGATTGACGGATCTTTTCCGATGCACTTCTATCGCATCGACTACAAGCGCATCGACGGTGAGGGCTATTCTGTCAACTGGAAAACGTGGTATCCGTGGATACTCGCGCCGGTCAAGCAGGTGAAGGATCTCGGAAGGACGCCTGTGCCCGGGAAACCATTTTCAAAGGAGTGGCCATACCCGATCGCTTACGACGCCGTCGCTGCCGCGCCGGCCAACCATTTTGTGCGTTACGAGGACGATCACGTGCAGCTGCTGGAAGTCGTGATTCGCGAGGACGAGAAGGAAAACATGCATGGCCATCCGTATCATTCGGTATTTGCGGCCGATGTAACGCCGCCTTATGCGCCCTTCATGTTTGCACGCGAGATGCTCGGACCTTACATCGATCAGCTTGTCGCCAGCGGTGCGAAGAACGAAGTACTCAACCCAGGCATGCCGGACGCACATGGTCCAGGCAGTTCACCGCCTCCCGGGATGATGCTACCAATCTGCCAGGTGGCTGTTCCGGAGGCGCCCCATCAGGCTTCAAAATCGGGCAAGGCAATCGCACCGGATCATTTCTACCGCCTTCAATTCAAGCGTGTGGACGCCGAGGACATCAAAACGCGGTGGAAGCAGTGGTATCCGGATTCGTAGGCGCACACGCCTCTTCCTATCCACGTACCGCGAATAGCCATGGCCGCCGTCATTCCCGACAAGGAGCCCGAGCTGTGGATCAAAATCCACAAGAAGGACTCGAAACTGCCGAGCGTGACGGCGCCCGAAGCGCTCAACATGAAGACGGCGGCGGGGCGTGCGTGACGGTTCGCCGTTCCTCTGTACGGCGTGGGCGTTGACCGTCGTGGACTGGTACGGGCATCCTCCACGACTATGAAACACAGCCAATCCTTCGCAGCCCTCGCGCTCGCCATCGCCGGTATCCTGTTCCTTCTCTTTCCCTTCGTCCGCCCCTGGGGCGACGAAACCACCGCGGACGGCGCCGCCGCCGTGATGAGCTCCGCTGCGTGGGTCGCCGCCCACCTGTGCCATATGTTCGGCCTGATGCTGGTGGCGCTGGGCGTGCTTGGCGTTCGGGACATCGTCGGCGGCAAACTGGCGTATGCCGCGGTCGTCACCATGTGGGTGGGCGCCACACTGATCGTGGGGTTTCTCGGTGTCGAAACCTTCGGCGTGCACGTGATTGCAGCTCAGTATGCCAATGGCGTGCACTTCGACCTGCTTGCGCTCATCAAAGCGCTCCGGTTTACCCCGGCCGCCATCACCATCTTCGCGGTCGGCATGTTCGCCGTGACGATTGGCGGAGTGCTCACGGCGCTCGCGATACGGCGTTCAACGGTACTGCCCCGGTCGAGCGGAGTGCTGTTCGCGGTGAGCTTCGTGCTCTTCATCCCTCAGTTCGCCACACCTCCGGAGGTCCGGACCGGTTACGGCGTCCTGTTGGCGGCGGGTTGTATATGGCTGGCGGCTGCACTGTGGCGAGCCCGGCCGGTCAGTACTACCGCCTAGGGAACCTGACTCAACAATTTGTATATACAAACAGATTTCGTGCCACCCGGACCTCTGTTTGTCAGGCCGCGCGACCGCCGTGCGTCAGTTGGCGAACAGCCTCGCTGCCGATGGCGCGCCCAGCGCCTGGATCGCCATGGCCACGGCCGCGGCGCGGTTCTCCACCCCCAGTTTCGTGTACACGCGCTCCAGATGTTTGTTCACGGTCTTCGGGCTCATGCCGAGAATCTCGGCGATCTCGCGGTTGGCCTTGCCACCGGCCAGCCAGTTCAGCACCTCCGCCTCGCGCGTGGTGAGCCGGCAGCGTTCGGCCAGGCGGCGCGCGGCGGCGTCGGCACGCTGCTCGTCGAGCAGGATCAGGCACTCGCCGCCCGGAATGTCGCCGGCGTAGTGGATGTAGAGCCGGCCGTCGCCGTGGGTGATGCACAGGTGCGCGCCCGCTTCGCTGTGCGCGAAGCGTCCGGATACCACACCCTGCAACCACTGGCGCAGGCGTTCCTGCACGATCACTCCACCCTCCGAGCCGTAAGCATCCAGCCACTCGCGGGCGCGGCGCGACTGCCAGGTGAAATTGCCGTCGCGATCCACGGTGGCGCCGGCCTTGCCGCAGGCCTCGATGGAGCGCTGCGCCTTGTAGAGCATGCGGCTGCGGCTCACATGCGCCGAGATGCGCGCGATCACCTCGAGCTGGCACACCGGCTTGGTCACGTAGTCGATGGCGCCTTCGCTGAATCCGCGCACCACGTATTCGGTGTCCAGCAGCGCAGTCATGAAGATGACCGGGATGCCGGAGGTGGCGGGATTGGCCTTGATGCGGCGGCAGGTCTCGAAGCCGTCGAGGCCGGGCATCATCGCGTCGAGCAGGATGACGTCGGGCGTGACCAGCTGCAGACGGTCGAGGGCGGTCGGACCGTCGATGGCCACCAGCACCCGGTAGCCGCCCTCATCGAGCGCATCGGAGAGATAGGCCAGGTTGGCCGGGGTGTCGTCCACGATCAGCACCACGTCGCGACGGTCACCGGGCGTTGCGGGTTCATGCAGCATCATTTCGCATGCTCTCCTCGATGAGCTGGACGATCTCGGCGGTGCGGAACTGGCGGGCAAGATCGCGCAGCCGCGCCACGTAGGTGGAATAGGCCGGGTCGAGCGCGCCGATGCGCTCGATCTCCTCGCTGACCCCCTTCATGTAGCCGATGCGCGCGTGGTGGCGCATGGCAAGCAGGTGGATCACCGGCGGCTGTGCGGGCTGCGGCTCCGGCTGCTCGTCCACCGGCATCAGGCGGTGGGGCTCGCCGCGGTAGCCGATCACTTCACCGGCTGGCGGCTGCTCGCGTACGTCCGCCACGGTGGGCAGCGACAGGCGCAGGCTGAACGTACTGCCTTCGCCCACCACGCTCTGCACGGTGAGCTCGCCGCCCATCTGCTCGCTGATCATGCGGCTGATGGTGAGTCCGAGGCCGGCACCGTCGCTGGACTGCGAGTTCCGGGCCCGCTGGAAGGGCTGGAAGATGCGTTCGATGTCCTCCGGCGAGATGCCGGGTCCGGTGTCGCGCACGTCGATGCGGGTGATCTCGCCGCTCTGCTCGATGCGCAGAGTGACCTCGCCACGGCGGGTGAGCTTCACCGCATTGCCGATCAGGTTGATCAGCACCTGTCGGATGCGCTTGCGGTCCACGCGCACATGGCGGGGCAGGCGACCGTGCAGTTGCACGTGGAAGGTGAGTCCCTTGGCCTCGGCGGCCGGGCGGAACATGTTGACCACCTGGGTGAGCAGCTCGGGCAGGTTGGTAGCCACAGGGTCGAGACGGAAGCGCCGCGCTTCGATGCGGGCGATGTCGAGGATGTCATCCACCAGCGCCAGCAGGTGTTCGCCGCCCTGGCGGACGGTTTCGACCGCGTCGCGCCGGTGCGGCGGAATCGAAGCGTCGTTCTGCAGGATGTGGGCGTAGCCGATGATGCTGTTGAGCGGCGTGCGCAGCTCGTGGCTCAGGTCGGTCAGGAACCGTCCCTTGGCCTGGTTGGCATGTTCGGCGGCTTCCTTGGCCTTCTGCAGCGTGGCGTCGGTCTTGCGATGCTCCCCGATCTCCTGCTGCAGCAGGATGGTCTGTCGATCCGATTCCTCCTCCGCAACGCGGCGGCTTTCGCGCGTGAGCACCAGCCACCAGGCTGCCACGCCGGCCACCACCATGATGGCTGCCCAGGTCTTCGAGAACATCTGGGTGAGCGCGATCCGCGCAGCGAGGTCCGATTCCGGCACCATCAGCATCTGCTGGTAGTAGACCACCCATGCCAGCACCGTCACCACGCCGGAGATCAGCGCGAAGGTGAGCAGAAAGGCGTACAGCCGGTGTCGGGCCAGCGGCGACCATTGCCACCATGGCAGCGGGGCACTGTCTTCGACAGGCGCGGGCGCCGCGCGCGGCTGAGCGGGCTTTTTGCACTGGTCGCGGCAGCGTGCGTCCAGCGTGCAGCACAGCGAACAGATCGTGCCGGCGTAGGCCGGACAGTGCGCCATGTCTTCCTTCTCGAACGGGTTGCCGCAGATGCAACAGTTGTCATCCAGTTCGTCGGGCTTCGGTCGTTCGCGCGCGATGTAGTAGCGTCCGCCGGTGGCCCAGGCAATCGCCGGCGCCGCCGCCATTGCCGTGAACAGCGCGATGAACGGAGCGAAGGCCTGCGCGGTCTGGCCGAAGCCGCCGGCAAAGGCAGTCATCGACAGTGCCGACGCTGCCAGCGTGGCGCCGACACCCACCGGGTTGATGTTGTGGAGGTAGGCACGACGAAACTCGACGAATGGCGGGCTGAGACCCAGCGGCTTGTTGATCACCAGATCCGCGACCAGGGCACCCACCCATGCGATCGCCACGCAGGAATACAGCCCCAGAACCTTGGTAAGCGCGGTGAACACGCCCAGCTCCATCAGCAGCAATGCGATCACCACGTTGAACACCAGCCATACCACCCGGCCCGGATGACTGTGAGTGAGCCGCGAGAAGAAATTCGACCAGGCCAGCGAACCGGCATAGGCGTTGGTGACGTTGATCTTCATCTGCGACAGGATCACGAACAGCGCCATGGCAGCCAATGCCCACGCCGGGTCGCTGAACACGTAACTCCAGGCGGTGAGATACATCTGCGTCGGCTCCTCGGCCCGGTTCGGTGGCACCATGTGCTGCAGGGCCAGGAAGGCGAGGAACGCGCCGGCGAGCTGTTTCACGATGCCGGGCAGAATCCATCCCGGGCCCGCGACCAGCATCGCCGTCCACCAGCGCACGCGATTCTGCGGCGTCTTCTCGGGCAGAAACCGCAGGAAGTCGACCTGTTCGCCGATCTGCGCCACCAGCGAGAACGACACCGTCGCGGCCGAGGCGAACAGCAGCAGATCGAAGTCCGAGTCCTGCGCGTCGTAGCCGGCGAAGGAGGTCCAGTCGCGCAGCAGACCGGGTTCGCGCGCGAAGATGAACACGAAGGGCACGATCATCATCAATGCCCACGGCACGGTGGTCCACACCTGGAAGCGGCTGATGAAGGTGATGCCGTAGAGGACCATGGGCACGATCACCACCGAGCTCAGCAGATAGCCAAGTCCCAATGGCAACCCGAAGTAGATCTCGAAGACCAACGCCATGATCGCGGCCTCGAGCGCGAAGAAGATGAAGGTGAACGAAGCGTAGATCAGCGAAGTGATCGTGGAACCGATGTAGCCGAAGCCGGCGCCGCGCGCCAGCAGGTCCATGTCGATGTTGTGGCGCGAGGCGTAGTAGCAGATCGGCAGTGCCGTGAGGAACACGATCAGCCCCACGACCAGGATCGCCCACGCGGCGTTCGTGAAGCCGTACTTGATCATGATGGCGCCGCCGATCGCTTCAAGCGCCAGGAATGACACCGATCCGAATGCGGTGGCGGCGACGCGGGCGGCGGACCACTTGCGGAAGCTGCGCGGTGCGAAGCGCAGCGCGTAGTCCTCCAGCGTCTCGTTGCCGACCCAGGTGTTGTATTCGCGGCGTATGCGCAGGACGCGCTGGGTGCCGTGCTGTTCGGAAATCACACGCACTCCCTGTTGCGGTTGTGAATGTGCAGAGCAACCCGCGTGCCACCGCACGGTGTCCGTGATTCAACGCGTTGCGGGCGGATGATGCGCGCATCGGGTGCAACGGTTGCGTGCGCTGCACCCTTTCCGGACCGACTGCGGTGCGTGCTTCGCGCGCTACGGCAATGTGCGTATCGCGCGCATTCCTGCGTGGCGCTATTAATTCATCGCAGCAGTGTTGGCACTCATCACCAGGAGAAATCGGATGTCCAGCAACTTCAACAAGGATCGGCGTACGCTGAGCGCGGGGCTGATCGCCTTCGCGGTCGCTGCCGCCATCGGCACTCCTTCGTTCGCCGCGGCGCCGGCGACGAAGACCATCAATACCACCGGCCTGAAGATCACCGATACCGAGGTCTATGTCGGTCAGCTGCACTCGGCCACCGGCACCATGGCGATCAGCGAGACCGGATCGATCCAGGCGGAGCAGCTCGCCATCGAGCAGATCAACAAGGCCGGCGGCATCCTCGGTCGCCAGATCAGGATCATCCAGGAGGATGGCGCCAGCGACTGGCCGACCTTCGCGGAGAAGGCCCGCAAGCTGCTGGTGAACGACAAGGTTGCGGCCGTGTTCGGTTGCTGGACTTCGGCATCGCGCAAGGCCGTGCTGCCGGTGTTCGAGAAGGAAAATGGTCTGCTGTACTACCCGACCTTCTATGAAGGTCTCGAGCAGTCGAAGAATGTCTTCTACACCGGTCAGGAAGCCACCCAGCAGATCATCGCCGGTCTGGACTGGATCGCGAAGACCAAGGGCGCGAAGTCGTTCTACCTGGTGGGCTCGGACTACATCTGGCCGCGTACCTCGAACAAGATCGCCCGCAAGCACATCGAGAACGTGCTCAAGGGCAAGGTGGTGGGCGAGGAGTACTACCCGCTGGGCCACACCCAGTTCGGCTCTCTGATCAACAAGATCAAGCTGAAAAAACCGGACGTCATCTACTCCATCGTGGTGGGCGGCTCGAATGTCGCCTGGTGGAAGCAGCTGAAGGCTGCCGGTCTCACCGCCGAGAAGCAGACCATCCTCACCATCTCGGTGACCGAGGATGAAGTGCTCGGCATCGGTGGCGAGAACATGGTCGGCCACTACTCGGCCATGAAGTACTTCCAGTCGCTGGACAACCCGAACAACAAGGCCTTCGTCGCCGCATTCAAGGCCAAGTACGGCAAGGATGCCGTGATCGGTGACGTGACCCAGGCGGCCTATCTCGGACCCTGGTTGTGGAAGATGGCGGTGGAGAAGGCCGGCAGCTTCGACGTGGACAAGGTGGTGGCGGCCTCGCCCGAGCTCGAGTTCAAGGCAGCGCCGGAAGGCTACGTGAAGATCCATCCGAACCACCATCTGTGGAGCAAGTTGCGCATCGGTCAGTGGGACAAGAGCGGCCAGGCAAAGGTGCTCTACGAGTCCGGACTGATCGTGCCCGATCCGTTCCCGAAGGGTTACCAGTAAGGACGCGCGGCAATGGAAGGCGTAGGCGTAGGTGAATTCGGCTCGATCCTGCTGATGCAGGGTTTCAACGGCCTGAGCGTCTTCAGCGTGCTGGTGCTGATGGCGCTGGGGCTGGCGATCATCTTCGGGCAGATGGGCGTCATCAACATGGCGCACGGCGAGTTCCTCACCATCGGTGCGTACACGACGTTCGTGCTCTCGCACCTGACCACCACCTATCTGCCATCCGCACAGCCGTACTACTTTCTGGTGGCCATCATCGTGGCCTTCGTGCTGGGTGGTCTGGTCGGCTACGCGGTCGAGTACCTGCTGATACGTCACCTGTACAAGCGGCCACTCGATTCGCTGCTGGCCACCTGGGGCCTCAGTCTCGTCATGCAGCAGATGTTCCGTTCCACGTTCGGTGCCAAGGAAGTGAGCGCGACGCTCCCGGACTGGCTGCTGGGTTCATGGCAGCCATCCGGGACCGTCGACATTCCGCTGAACGGCCTGTTCGTCATGGTCATCACCCTCCTGCTGACCTGTCTGGTGGCGCTGTTCATGTACCGCTCCCGCTCCGGTCTCAGGATGCGCGCCACCACGCAGAACCGCGTGATGGCCGGCGCGGTGGGCATCAATACGGCGCAGGTCGATCGCATGACCTTTGCCCTGGGCTGTGGCATTGCGGGCGTGGCGGGGGCTGCCTTCACCACCATCGGGTCCACCGGACCGACCAGCGGTTCGCTCTACATCGTGGATGCCTTCCTCACGGTGGTGTTCGGTGGCGCACAGAGCCTGCTGGGCACGCTGGCTTCGGCGTTCTCGATCGCGCAGGCCAACTCGACGCTGGAGTTCTTCATCACCGGCTCGTCGGCCAAGGTAATCACGCTGCTGGCGATCATCGTGATCCTGATGATCCGTCCGCAGGGCCTGTTCTCCTCGAAGGTGCGCAAATGAAGGCGGTCGGCGGTTTCCTCAGGAAGCACGATCTGGCCGGCATCCTGGTGCTGGCGGCGATCCTGCTGGTGGTGCTGCCGCTGATGCTGGACCTGTTCCGGCTCAACCTGGTCGGCAAGTACCTGACCTACGCCTTCGTCGCGGTCGGGCTGGTGCTGTGCTGGGGCTACGGCGGGGTGCTGAGCCTGGGGCAGGGCGTGTTCTTCGGTCTGGGCGGCTACTGCATGGCGATGTTCCTGAAGCTGGAGGCCTCGGACCCCGCCAGCACGAAGATACAGTCCACGCCCGGCATTCCGGACTTCATGGACTGGAACCAGCTCACCGCGCTGCCCTGGTTCTGGCAGCCGTTCCACAGCTTCACGTTCACGCTGCTGGCGATGCTGCTGATTCCGGGCCTGCTGGCCTTCGTGATCGGCATTGCGATGTTCAAGCGCCGGGTCGGTGGTGTGTACTTTGCCATCATCACGCAGGTCATCGCTGCGATCCTCACCATCCTGATCATCGGCCAGCAGGGCTACACGGGTGGCGTCAACGGCATGACCGATCTCAAGACGCTGCATGGCTGGGACATCCGCAGCGACTCGGCCCGGTACCTGCTGTACTTCCTGTGCTGCGCGCTGCTGATCGGCGGTGTGTTCCTGGCCCGCTACGTGCTCGGCAGCAAGCTCGGCAAGCTGCTGCTGGCCATGCGCGACAAGGAGGAGCGCGTGCGCTTCTCGGGCTACGACGTCGCCGAATTCAAGGTGTTCGTGTTCACGCTGGCGGCCATGTTCTCGGCGGTGGGTGGCGCGCTGTTCACGCTGCAGGTCGGGTTCATGTCGCCGTCGTTCGTCGGCATCGTGCCGTCGATCGAAATGGTGATCTTCACCGCGGTCGGCGGCCGCGCCTCGATTCTCGGGGCCATCTATGGATCGCTGCTGGTCAACTGGGCCAAGACCTTCTTTTCGGAAAGCTTTCCGCAGCTCTGGCTGCTGTTCATGGGCGGCCTGTTCATCGCGGTGGTCATGTTCTTCCCGAACGGCCTGGCGGGGGTGCTGGAGCAGCACCGCGTGCGCATCGGCGAATGGTGGAGGAAATGCGCGGGGCGGTTGCGCCCGACCCCCGCCGTGCCGCTACAGCGGGAGAACCACTCATGAACATGACCGTGCAGCCCATCTCCAACCAGGTCGTTCTGCACGTCGAGGATCTCACTGTTTCGTTCGACGGCTTCAAGGCAGTGGACAAGCTGAATCTCTACATCGACCGCAACGAGCTCAGGGTGATCATCGGGCCGAACGGCGCCGGCAAGACCACGCTGCTGGACCTGATCTGCGGCCGCACGCGGGCCACCGACGGGCTGATCCGCTTCAAGGGTCGCGAGCTCACGAAGATGCCCGAACACCAGATCGTGCGGGCCGGAGTGGGCCGCAAGTTCCAGACGCCTTCCATCTACGAAAACCTGACGGTGTTCGAGAACCTGGAAATCTCCTACCCGGGCGGGCGCAGCGTGTTCGGCGCGCTCACCTTCACCCGTACCCGGGCCGTCACCGACCGCGTGCAGCAGATCGCCGAGCAGATCCTGCTTGCCGACCGCCTGCAGGAGTGCGCCGAGTTTCTGAGCCACGGCCAGAAGCAGCGGCTGGAGATCGGCATGCTGCTGATGCAGGAGCCCGAGCTGCTGATGCTCGATGAGCCGGTGGCCGGCATGAGCGTGCCCGAACGACGCCAGACCGCGGAACTGCTGCGGCAGATCTGCAAGGGCCGTTCGGTGATCGTGATCGAGCACGACATGGAGTTCGTGCGCAGCATCGCCCACAAGGTGACGGTGATGCACCAGGGCAAGGTGCTGGCGGAGGGACCCATGGACCAGGTGCAGGCCGATCCGCACGTCATTGAGGTTTATCTCGGTCATTGAGAGAGGTCGTCAGCATGCTTCAGGTCAACAATCTGTTTGTCGCCTACGGCCAGAGCGAGGTGCTGCATGGCCTGGGATTCACCGCCGCGCAGGGCGAGATCCTCGCCGTGATGGGCCGCAATGGCATGGGCAAGAGCACGCTGTTCAAAGCGCTGATCGGCATCCTGCCTGCCAGGCAAGGCTCGGTGCGGCTGGGCGGCACCGAACTGGTGGGCAGGGCCAGCCACGAACGCGTGCACAGTGGCCTGGCCTACGTGCCGCAGGGGCGCGGCATCTTCTCGATGTTGTCGGTGCTGGACAACATCCGCACCGGCCTGAAGAACGCGCGCGACACCATTCCCGAAGAGATCTTCGCGCTGTTTCCGGTGCTGTTCGACATGCGCAACCGCAAGGGCGGCAATCTTTCGGGCGGTCAGCAGCAGCAGCTGGCCATTGCCCGCGCGCTGGCCGGCAATCCGTCGGTGCTGCTGCTCGACGAGCCCACCGAAGGCATCCAGCCATCGATCATCAAGGATCTGGCGCGCGCGCTGCGCGAAATCCGCAGCATGCGCAATCTCACCATCGTGGTGTCCGAGCAGGTGCTGAGCTTCGCGCTCGAGGTGGCCGACCGCCTGCTGGTCATCGAGAAAGGCAATTTCGTCGAAGAGGTGGCGCGGGCCGATGCCGACGCGGCAAAGCTCAGCGCCTATCTGTCCGTCTGATACCAAGGAGCCCGTCATGCCCAGGACCCTGATCAAGGTTGACCTTGCCGAATCGCCCTACAAGAACCCGCAGGTGCACAATCGCTGGCACCCGGACATTCCGATGGTGTCGTGGGTGAAGCCGGGCGACGATTTCATCATCGAGACCTACGACTGGACCGGCGGCTTCATCAAGAACAACGATTCGGCCGACGACGTGCGGGATATCGACCTGACGATCGTGCATTTCCTGTCCGGACCGGTGGGTGTGGAGGGCGCCGAGCCCGGCGACCTGCTGGTGGTCGACCTGCTGGACGTGGGTGCGAAGCCCGACAGCCTGTGGGGCTTCAATGGTTTCTTCTCGAAGAAGAACGGCGGCGGTTTCCTTACCGATCATTTCCCGCTGGCGCAGAAGTCGATCTGGGACCTCAAGGGCATGTTCACCGAGTCGCGTCACATTCCGGGCGTGAGCTTCGCGGGTCTGATCCATCCCGGTCTGATCGGCTGTCTGCCGGACCCGAAGCTGCTGGCCACCTGGAACAAGCGCGAGACCGAGTTCATCGCCACCGACCCCAACCGCGTGCCGCCGCTGGCTGCCGCACCCTTCGCACCCACCGCCCACATGGGCCAGATGACGGGGGCCGCACGCGACAAGGCGGCGGCCGAGGGCGCGCGCACTGTGCCGCCACGCGAGCATGGTGGCAATTGCGACATCAAGGACCTGTCGCGCGGCTCGAAGATCTATTTCCCGGTCTATGTGAAGGGCGGCGGCCTGTCGATGGGCGACCTGCACTTCAGCCAGGGTGACGGCGAGATCACCTTCTGCGGTGCCATCGAGATGGCCGGCTGGCTGCATCTGAGGGTGGATGTGATCAAGGGTGGCATGGCCAAGTACGGCATCAAGAATCCCATCTTCAAGCCCAGCCCGATCACCCCGAAGTACGACGACTATCTGATCTTCGAGGGCATCTCGGTCGACGAGGCGGGCAAGCAGCACTATCTCGACGTGCACATTGCCTATCGCCAGGCCTGTCTCAATGCCATCGAATACCTCACCAAGTTCGGTTACTCGCGTGCACAGGCGTATTCCATCCTCGGCACGGCGCCCTGCCAGGGTCACATCAGCGGTGTAGTGGATATTCCCAATGCCTGCGCCACACTGTGGCTGCCGACGGACATCTTCGACTTCGACATCATGCCGAGCGCGGCTGGCCCGGTGAAACACATCAAGGGCGGTGTGGATCTGCCGCTGTCGCAGGACCGGTAGGAGCACGCGATGCCGTTTTACGACTACGAGTGCAGTGAGCATGGCGCCTTCGACGACATGCGGCCCGTCGCCGAATCGTCCACGCCCCAGGAATGCCCGGTGTGCGGCAGGCCGTCGCCCCGGGTGTTCCTCTGTACACCGGCCCTGCTCGACATGGACGCGACACGACGCGCGGCCTTCGCCACCAACGAACGCAGTGCGCACGAACCGCGCGCGTCGAAGCAGCACCGTCACGGACCCGGTTGCGGGTGCGGCAAGTCAGGTGCCAATGGCAGCAAGACTTTCCCCAACCGCCGACCTTGGATGATCAGTCACTAGGATCTGTTGCTGGCAATGTCGTGGCCATTCTCCAACAGGTGGTCCAAGGCCAATCGCGAGTCTTGTCCGCGCCGTCCGCCGCGGTTTGTACTCACCCGTGCTGCAGACTGTGGGCTGGCCGCGATTTGCGGCGCGCCGAGCGCAGGCCGCAGTGAGGGCATGCCCCAGCACGCGCCGCCATGAGCGGCCAGCCCACAGTCTGCAGCACGGGCG
>JAIBJM010000037.1 GCA_020029535.1 Gammaproteobacteria bacterium
CCGGACAGACCACTCTGGCCATCTCAGCCACACCCTTGGTCGGATCCGGTACGAAAGCAATCACCAGCGGCATCATCACCGCATCGAACGCATGATCTGGAAACGGCAGCGCCATCGCATCGCCGCGCTGAAACCGCGCCTCGCGCAGCACCGGCCGCAGACGCGCATGCGCCAGCTGCCCCTCCGACGGATCGACGCCCTGCACCGACGCCGGCGCACAACGCGCCACCAGCAGCTCGGTGAAAGCGCCGCTGCCGCAACCCACATCGAGCCAGCGCAAACCCGGCTTCGGCGCCAGCCAGTCGAGGACAGCCTCGCCCACCAGCCGGCTCCAGCGGCCCATGTAGCGCTCATAGGCTGCGCCATCGTCGAAACGGATCGGGTTGGTCATCGGTTAACTCCGGTGGGCTTTCACAGAAGACCACCAAGCACTGTGCGCAAGTACCATGACCGACTACAGCATCGCCCGCAAATTCCAGTCAATGCCCCGGCAAATCCCGCGCGACTGAATCCCCTTTCGTCCTGACACGTTGCCCGGCCGGTTGTGGCATGCCTGTCGGGCGCCGGCCGGCGCGAGGGGATGCGAAGCACGCCCGACCCGGCATGCAACAGCCGGCCGGGCAACGCGTCAGGACGAAAGGGAATCAGCCGAAATTGATCTTCGCTTCGAGATTGCTGCGCGAATCCGCATTCGCCAACGCCTCTTCCAGCGAAATCTTCTCTTTGCGGTACAACGACAGCAGCGCCATATCGAAGCTCTGGATGCCCCGCTCACTGCTCAGCATGATGGCTTCCTTGATCGCCATCACATCGCCGCGCTTGACCAGCTCCGAGATATGCGGCGTGTTCAGCATGATCTCCATCGCCGCAACGCGCTTCTGGTCGGTGCCATACACCAGCCGCTGCGCCAGGATGGCGCGCAGATACTGCGACAGGTCCAGCGTCACCTGCTTGTGCTGCTCCATCGGGAACATGTTGATGATGCGATCCAGCGTCTCCGCGCAATTGTTCGCATGGAGCGTGGCGAGCACCAGATGCCCGGTACCCGCCAGACTGATCGCCGCCTGCATGCTCTCCTGGTCGCGCACCTCGCCGATCAGGATCACATCCGGCGCCGCGCGCATCACACCGCGCAGCGCACGCGCATAGCTCCTGGTGTCGAGCCCCACCTCGCGCTGATTGACGATGGAACGCTTGTTGGTGTGCAGGAACTCGATCGGATCTTCAATGGTGACGATGTGGTCCGACGCCGTCTCGTTGCGGTGATTGATCATCGCCGCCAGCGTCGTGGACTTGCCTGAGCCGGTAGCGCCCACCACCAGGATCAAGCCGCGCTTCAGCATGGCCATATCCGCCAGCGAATCCGGCAGCCCGAGGCTCTCGAGCTTGGGCATGTCGGCGGTGATGAAGCGCAGCACCATGGCCGGGAAACTGCGCTGGTAGAACACATTGACGCGGAAGCGGCCGAGGCCGGGCTCGGAGATCGCAAAATCGATTTCCAGTTCCTTCTGGAAGTGCTCCAGTTGTTCCGGCGTCATCAGGCCGAAGGCCGCTGCACGCACCGCCTCTGGCGCCAGCACCTGCTTGTTGACCGGCCGGATCTGGCCTTCGATCTTGATCTTGATCGGCGCGTTGCAGGTGAAGAACAGGTCGGAGGCCTTGCGCTCCACCATCAGCTTGAACAGCGGTTTGGTATTCAGCGTCGGCGCATCGCCGGGAGCAATCTTCAGATCGCCGGTATCGGACGTCGCAACGTCAGCCGCCGCCTTCACATCGACCGCCCTTCATCTTCTTCCATGATGGTGAGGTTGCCATCGCCCTCAACGGGCTTGTTCTCGCGCTTGCTGTCCAGCTTGACGCGCAACCGCAGCTCGTTCTTCGAATCAGCGTTGCGCAGTGCATCTTCGTAGGAGATCAGGCCCTTCTCGAACAGGTCGAACAGCGCCTGGTCGAAGGTATTCATGCCCAGACGCGTCGAGCGCGCCATCACTTCCTTGATCTTGGTGACTTCCCCGCGGAAGATCAGGTCCTGGATCAGCGGCGAATTCAGCATGATCTCCATGGCCGCGATGCGACCGGAGCCCGCTTCGCGCGGAATCAGGCGCTGCGAGATCAGGCCGCGGATGTTCAGCGACAGATCCATCAGCAGCTGCTCGCGGCGCTCTTGCGGGAAGAAGTTGATGACGCGGTCCAGCGCCTGGTTGGAGCTGTTGGCATGGAGCGTGGCCAGCACCAAGTGGCCGGTCTCGGCGAACTGGATGCCGTATTCCATGGTCTCGCGGTCGCGGATTTCGCCGATCAGGATCACGTCCGGCGCCTGACGCAGCGTGTTCCTCAGCGCGTTGTTCCACGAGTCGGTGTCCACACCCACTTCGCGGTGCGTGATCACGCAGCCCTTGTGCTGGTGGACATACTCCACCGGGTCTTCAATGGTGACGATGTGTCCGCGGGTTTTCTCGTTGCGGTAACCCACCATTGCCGCCAGCGTGGTGGACTTGCCCGAGCCGGTGCCGCCAACAACGATCACCAGACCGCGCTTGGACAGCACCACTTCCTTCAGCACCGGCGGCAGATTGAGCTCTTCTAAGCTCGGGATCTTGGCGTTGATCAGACGGATCACGCAGCCGGTGCAGCCCTGCTGCACGAAGGCGCTGACACGGAAGCGGCCGATGCCCTGCGGGGCAATGGCAAAATTGCATTCCTTGGTGGCGTCGAATTCCTTCGACTGCCGGTCGTTCATGATGGCGCGCACCAGCACGGCCGATTGCTCGGCGGTCAGCGCGCGCTCCATTTGCGGGCGCAGCTCACCATCGATCTTGATGGCCGGGGGAAAGCCCGCCGTGATGAACAGGTCCGACGCCTTGCGATCGACGACGCGCTTGAGCAGTTCCTGCATCAGCTTGATGCCCTGCTCGCGGTCCATGATCACAGCGCCACCGTTCATTACAGCGCGTCCTTGTTCTGCGCCTTGTAGCGCGCCTCTTCCTTGCTGACGAGGCCCTTGGCAGTCAGCTCGGTGAGGCACTGGTCGAGGGTCTGCATGCCCACCGCACTACCGGTCTGGATCGAGGAATACATCTGCGCGATCTTGCCTTCGCGGATCAGGTTACGGATCGCCGGCGTACCGATCATGATCTCGTGCGCGGCCACGCGGCCGCCGCCGATGCGCTTCATCAGCGTCTGCGAAATCACCGCGCGCAGCGATTCCGACAGCATGGAACGCACCATGTCCTTTTCATCGCCCGGGAACACGTCGACGATACGGTCGATGGTCTTGGCAGCCGAGCTGGTGTGCAGCGTGCCGAACACCAGGTGGCCGGTCTCGGCGGCAGTCAGCGCCAGACGGATGGTTTCCAGGTCGCGCATTTCACCGACCAGCACGATGTCGGGGTCTTCGCGCAGCGCCGAGCGCAGCGCTTCGGAGAAGCCCAGCGTGTCGCGCTTCACTTCGCGCTGGTTGATCAGACAGCGCTTGGATTCGTGCACGAACTCGATCGGATCTTCGATGGTGATGATGTGATCGGGCCGGTTGTCATTGCAGTGATCGATCATGCCGGCCAGCGTGGTGGACTTGCCCGAACCGGTGGGGCCGGTGACCAGCACCAGGCCGCGCGGCAGCATGCACAGGTCGCGGAAAATCTTCGGCGCCTGCAGGCTGTCCAGGCTGAGGATGTCCGAGGGAATGTTGCGGAACACGGCGCCGGCGCCACGGTTCTGGTTGAAGGCATTGACGCGGAAGCGCGCCAGCTTTGGAATCTCGAACGAAAAGTCGGTCTCGAAGAACTCTTCGTAGGCCTTGCGCTGCTTGTCGTTCATGATGTCGTAGACCATGCTGTGCACTTCCTTGTGGGTCAGTGCCGGCATGTTGATGCGCTTCATGTCGCCGTCGACGCGGATCATCGGCGGTACGCCCGCCGAGAGATGCAGGTCCGAGGCGCCATTCTTTACGGCGAAGGCCAGAAGTTGCGCGATATCCACTGCCATCTATGATTCCTCGCCGGAGAAGCGGGCGCTGCAAGCCGCAGCAGTATAACGGAGGGTATTCGCAGCCAATATGTTAATCCTTCCGCAGAATTCACCGTCAATCGCCGCGCTCGATGCGCGATTGCAGGCCATACGCGCACGGATCGCCGCGGCCGGGCAAGCCAGCGGCCGGAGTGAGCGGTCCGTCACGCTCGTCGCGGTCAGCAAAGGGCATGAGGCTGAGGCGGTGCGTGCCGCGGCCGGCTTCGGCGTCGAACATTTCGGGGAAAGCTACCTGCAGGAAGCGCTGCCCAAGATCGAGGCATTGCGGGGCGGCAAGCTGACCTGGCATTTCATCGGCCGGCTGCAGGCCAACAAGACCCGGCCCATTGCCGAGCATTTCGACTGGGTGCATGGCGTGGATCGCGCGCAGATTGCCCGGCGCCTGTCCGAACAGAGGCCGCACTACGCGCCACCGCTCAACATCTGCCTGCAGATCAACATCGCCGGCGATGACAACAAGGCCGGTATTGCCGCCGCCGAGACGCCCGCGCTGGTGCAGGCGGTGGCCGGGCTGCCGCGACTGCGGCTGCGCGGACTGATGTGCATGTTGCCCGAGGGACTGGACGGCCCCACGCGCCGTCGGCACTTTGGCGCCCTGCGCACGCTGTTGCGTCAGCTCGACAGCAGCGGCGCTGGCATGGACACGTTGTCGATGGGCATGAGCGGCGACTTTGAAGACGCCATCCTCGAGGGCGCGACCATGGTGCGCATCGGTACGGCAATCTTCGGGCTTAGAATGGACACATGAACGAATTACGGGTGTCCTTCATCGGTGGCGGCAACATGGCGCGCGCCCTGATCGCGGGCCTGCTGCGCCAGGGCGTGCCGGCTGCCCATATCAACGTGGGCGAGCCGCTGCCGGCGGCGCGCGAATCGCTCGCCGCCGAGTTCGGCGTCCGCGCAACAGCGGACAATGCGACAGCGGTGACCGCGGCGCAGGTGGTGGTGCTGGCCGTGAAGCCGCAGGAACTGCCCAATGTGCTGCGTGCACTGCAACCGGCACTGCAGGCTGGCAAACCCCTGCTGCTGTCGATTGCGGCCGGCATCCGGGTTGCTGATCTGCAGGCCTGCGCACCCGGTCTGCCGGTGGTGCGCGCCATGCCCAATCGCCCCGCCCTGGTCGGCGCCGGCGCCACCGGGCTGTATGCCTCTGAAGAGGTCGGCGCCGACGAACGTTCGCTGGCCGACGCCGTCATGAAAGCAGCTGGCATCACCGTGTGGGTGCCCAGCGAGCCGGCGCTGGATGTGGTGACCGCACTGTCGGGCAGCGGCCCGGCCTATTTCTTTTTGCTGGCCGAACGCATGGCCGCGGCGGCCCGCGAACTGGGACTGGATGCCGACACTGCGCGCACGCTGGCGGCCGAAACGCTGCATGGCGCCGGCAGGCTGGCCGGCATGGACCATGATCTGGCGCGCCAGCGTGCCGCCGTCACCTCCAAGGGCGGCACCACCGCCGCCGCACTGGCGGTGCTGGATGACGCCGTCTTTGCCCGCCAGGTGCAGGACGCGCTGGCGGCGGCCACCCGCCGCAGCGCCGAGCTGGCAGTGGCATCCGGTCGGGATTGAACCATGGCTGTCATCATCTATCTGCTTGAAACACTGTTGTCGCTGGCGCTGCTGGCGGTGCTGCTGAGGCTTTTGCTGCAATGGGCGCGCGCCGATTTCCGCAATCCGCTGGCGCGCGCACTGACCCAGCTGACCAATCCGCTGCTGGTGCCGATGCGGCGCGTGCTGCCGGCCGTGGGCCGCATGGACACGGCCTCGGTGCTGGCGCTGCTGGTGCTGGCGCTGCTCAAGGTGGTGGTGGCCTGGGTGCTCGGCGGCCTGGGACTTCCGCCGTTGCTGCAGTGGCTGTGGCTGGCGGCGCGGGAACTGGTCCGCGTCGCGCTGTGGACCTGGTTCTTCGCCATCTTCCTCTATGCGCTGCTGTCGCTGATCGCGCCCGGCGTGTATTCGCCGGCCCAGGGTCTGCTGCAATCGCTGTGCGAACCCATCCTCAGCCGCATCCGCCGCATCATTCCGCCCTTCGGCGGCCTCGATCTGTCGCCGCTGTGGGCCGGCATTGCAATCCAGGCGCTGCTGATCCTGTTGCGCTGAGCGTTCCGTTACAGTCCAACGCCTTAGGCTGTGATTCGCATTGCGTGTCGAGCAATGCACCTGCTGCACCAAAGCGAACGGCGCTGTTGCCAGCCGGTCACCGCAAAGCCTACAAAAAAAGGCATTTCCAGTGCACTCAAGCGCGCAAAAAGCTGTTGCGCCCGCATTTGCATGTGTTATGTTGCCGCCCGATTCGTAACGCAGCGCGCAGCGTTTACGCGGTCCGCTAAACTTTTAGGAGATTCGGCAATGGCAAAAAAAGGTGGGGCACCGACGAAGTCGGAAATTCTGGCCCAGATTTCCAAGGATACGGAACTTTCCCGCAAGCAGATCGGTGAAGTGTTCGAGTCGCTGAACGGGGTCATCAAGAAGAGCCTGCGCAGCAACGGGCTGTTCACGCTGCCCGGGCTGCTGAAGCTCAAGGTTGTGAAGAAGCCCGCCACCAAGGCGCGCGAGGGCACCAATCCCTTCACTGGCGAGAAGATGACCTTCAAGGCCAAGCCGGCCAGCAAGAAGGTCCGTGCACTGCCGCTGAAGAACCTCAAGGGCTTCGTGAACTGAGGTTTGGCCAACTCCGCAAGGAAGTTTGCACAGGGCCCGGCCGCCACAGCGACCGGGCCCTTCGCTTTCATGGGGTCCGGTACCAGTCCTGCACGGCATCGCGCAGCTTCTGGAGCGAGCCGTGGAAGAAATGCCCCACGCCCGGCAGCACACAGATGGCGGGCGGCGGCGTCATCTGCCCGGCCCAGTCCAGCACCGGTTTCGGCTCCACCACCTCGTCGGCATCGCCAATCACCAGCAGCCATGGGCAGGCCGGCGGCGACTGATCCACCGGCAGGCGATTGACGGCCGGCGCAACGGTGATGAGCCTCGCCGGCTGCACCTGCGCCGCGGCGCGCACGGCCACCACTCCGCCGAATGAGAAGCCAGCCAGCGTTAGCGGCAAGCCTTTGAAACGATTGCGCATCCAGTCGATGGCCGCCAGCGCGTCCGCGGTCTCACCGATGATCTCGCCATAGTCGCCGGCACTGGCGCCGACGCCGCGGTAGTTGAATCGCAGTGTGGCGTGGCCCAGCCCCTGCAGCGTACGCGCCAGCGTGGTCACCACCTTGTTGTGCATGGTGCCGCCCTGCAATGGGTGCGGGTGACAGATGACGGCGATGGCGGAAGGCTCCGCCGGTACCTCCAGAGCAGCTTCGAGCTCCCCGACTGGTCCTGACAGGCGGAGCGACTCCGGCGTCGCGTTCATGGCGCCGTGACACCAGCCAGCCGTGCCAGCAGACGGTTCAGCCGCCGGCTGAAGTCTGCGGCGTCGGCCAGCTGCCCCTCCTCCAGCAGCTGCGCCTCATCGAACAGCAGCTGCGCCAGCTCGCTGAATTGTCCGGCATCCGTCAGGCCATCCAGATAACGCACCAGCGGATGCTCCACATTCAGCTCCAGCAAGGGCACACCGGCCGGCACCGACTGGCCGCTGGCCTCCAGCACCCGGCGCAGCTGCGCCGACAGATCGGCGTCGCTCCGTACCAGCACCGCCGGCGAATCCTTCAGGCGCAGGCTGGGCCGTACCTCGCGCACCTTCTCGCCCAGCGCATCCTTGAAGCGTTTCAGCAGCGACTTGCTGTCCTTCAGCGCCGCCTCTTCGCGTTGTTTGTCGGCCGCATCGCTGAGGCCACCCAGTTCCAGATCGCCGCGGGCCACGTCCTTGAGTTTCCTGCCGTCGAACTCGGTGACGCCACCCATCACCCATTCGTCCACGCGGTCGGCCAGCAGCAGCACCTCGACGTGCTTCTGCCGCAGCAGCTCCAGATGCGGGCTGTTACGCGCCGCGGCATGACTGTCGGCGATGACGTAGTAAATGCGCTCCTGTCCCGGCTGCAGGCGCGAAACATAGTCGGCCACGCTCACCGATTCGGCATCATCATCGTTGGCCGTGCTGGCAAAGCGCAGCAGCGGCAGCAGCCGTTCCCGGTTGGAGTGGTCCTCCTGCAGGCCTTCCTTGATCACACGGCCGAACTCGCGCCAGAACTCGCGATATTTGTCGGCGTCCTCGGCCAGTTTGCCCAGCATGTCCAGCACCCGGCGCGTCAGCGCGCTGCGCATGGCCTCGACGTCCTGGTCCACCTGCAACAGCTCGCGCGACACATTCAGCGGCAGGTCGCTGGAATCCACCACGCCCTTGATGAAGCGCAGGTACAACGGCAGGAACTGCTCGGCGTTGTCCATGATGAACACGCGCCGCACGTACAGTTTCAGGCCGCGCGCCGCCTCGCGCTGCCACAGATCGAAGGGCGCACGGGCCGGCACGTACAGCAGGCTGGTGTATTCGCGCTTGCCCTCGACGCGATTGTGGCTCCAGATCAGCGGATCGGCGCCGTCGTGGGCAATGTGGCGGTAGAAGTCCTTGTATTCCTGATCGTTGAGCTCAGTGCGGGGCCGGGTCCACAGCGCCTGCGCCTGGTTGACCACCTCGTAGTCCACCGTGGCCTCGCCTTCCTTCGGCATCCGCACCGGGAAGGCAATGTGATCGGAATAGCGGCGCACCAGCGAACGCAGCCGCCAGGCGTCGGCAAATTCGCGCGCATCCTCCTTCAGGTGCAGCACCACACGGGTGCCGCGCTGTTCCACAGGCAGCGTTTCGACGGTGAATTCGCCATCGGCGGCCGAGGCCCAGCGCACGCCTTCTTCCGCCGGCGCACCAGCGCGGCGCGTAAACACCTCGACCCGATCGGCGACGATGAAGGCCGAATAGAAGCCCACGCCGAACTGGCCGATCAGCTGCGCATCCTTCTGCTGGTCGCCGGTGAGTCGCTGGAAGAATTCCGCAGTGCCGGACTTGGCGATGGTGCCCAGATGCGCGACGGCCTCGTCGCGGCTCATGCCCACGCCATTGTCGCGGATGGTCAGCGTGCCGGCCGTGGCGTCGAAGTCGATCCAGAGGCCCAGTTCGGTCTCGCCGCCCAGCAGCGCCGGCTCGGCCAGCGCCAGAAAGCGCAGCTTGTCGTTGGCGTCCGAGGCGTTGGAAATCAGTTCGCGAAGGAAAATCTCCCTGTGGCTGTACAGGGAATGGATCATCAGCTGCAACAGCTGGCGGACCTCGGCCTGGAAGCCGTGGGTTTGCGCATTCGGCATGGGTAACGTCCTCGCACGCTCAACGATGGCGTGGCAGGACGTGTTTATGCAGGCGGATTACGTGGAATTCAAGTGATGGAGCGCAGCATGTGGCGGCAGGCAGCCAGCCAGTCGTCCATCTCATCCCACAGCAGCAGGAATACTTCCAAAGCACCTTCCTCGAATGTGGCGCCAGTGTAAGGAGACCTCACCCATGCCGGCGTGCCGTGTCTCACATCACTGAGTCAAGGAAACGCGCTTGCGATCAATTCATGCCCTGCGTAGGCTTTCGTCTGTACATAAGGTGGGGCAGCGGCCACGTCTACCAATATCCAGCGCATTGTCGTGCTCAACCCCAAGGGCGGTTCGGGCAAGACAACTATCGCCATCAATCTGGCCAGCTACTACGCACAGCGCGGCCTGCAACCGGTGCTGATGGATTACGACCCGCAGGGGTCTTCATCACGCTGGGTACGCCGCCGCCAGCCCCATCAGCCACCGATCCGGCTGATTACCCCATACGAGAATGACAACCGTACGACGCGCGTCTTCCAGCTGCGCATTCCGAATGACTCGGGCCGTGTGGTGATCGACACGCCGGCCGCCATCGACGCCCGTGACATGCCGGAGCTGACACGCACCGCCGACAAGATCATCGTGCCGGTGCTGCCCTCCGAGATCGACATCCATGCCTGCTCGCGCTGCATTGCCAACCTGCTGCTGGTGGCCAAGGTGAAGCGCGACGATAACCGGCTGGCCATCGTCGCCAACCGCGTGCGCCGCAATACGCTGATTTACCAGTCGCTGACACGCTTCCTGGGCACGCTGGACATCCCCATCGTGGCCACCATCCGCGACTCGCAGAACTACATCCGTGGCGCCGAACTGAGCCTGGGGCTGCATGAAATGAAGCCGCACCAGGTCAGCGAGGATCTGGCGCAGTGGCAACCGCTGCTGGATTGGCTGGATCTGCCGAACCTGCGCGAGACACCACCCGGGCCGCTGCCCAGTCACCTGACCGTCAGCCCGGCGAACTGATCGCCGCGACCACGCTCAGGCTGCGGTGACCCTCACGACTTGCAAAAGACCGAAGGAAACGAGCGCGGGTACCAAGCGCGGCTTGGTAACCGGCTGCGGTCGGGTTCCCCCTGGGCCTGTTCATGTCGGGCGCCGAACGAAGGCCGATCAGCGACGAGCAAGCTTGCCTTGCGAGGAGCCGGCCGAAGTGAGGGAACGCCATTGAAAAGCTCTCAGCTTTTCAATGAAGCGCGCACGACCTGAACAGGCCCAGGGGGAACCCGACCGCAGCCGGTTACTTCTTGTCGCTGCCCGGCTCGAATGAGCCCTTGATCTTCTCGGCCCAGCTTTTGTAGTTCGACCAGGAATACAGGTTGCGGGTAATGGCTGCATGGCGGCCGCGCGAGCTCTGCATGGTCTCCAGCCAGCGCGCATAGGCTTCGGCACCGCTGCCGACCGGCGGCGCGCCGGTGTTGGGCGGAGTTCGGCGGCTGTCACCGCCCGGGGGCTTGCTGTTGTCCATGCGTCACCTGCGAGTTGCAGGCAGGTTACGTGGCGGGTTCCGGCATCGAGAGGAACTGGATCACACCGGCACTGTGCGGAATGCGCGCCCAGTCTCAGCGTGATGTTCAGGCCACCAGACGGTAGCAGGGGCAGTACTCGGCGCCCGGCAGCTTCATGCGGCGTTGCTCCACGAATGCCGTCAGCAGCTGGTCCAGCGGCTGCATGATGGCGGCATCGCCATGCAGCTCGAACGGACCGAACTTCTCGATTGCGGCGATGCCCTGCTCCTTGACGTTGCCGGCGACGATGCCCGAGAACGCCCGGCGCAGGTCGGCCGCCAGCTCGTGCAGCGGCTGCGCGCGGTTCAGCCGCAGCGAGCGCATCGATTCATGCGTGGGTTCGAAGGGCAACTGCAGCTCATGCGGCACCTTCAGCAGCCAATTGAAGTTGTATGAATCGCTGCGTGTGCGGCGGAACTCGCGCACTTCCTCAAAGCTGCGCGCCATATGCCGCGCCACCGCGGCCGGATCATCGACGATGACGGTCAGGCGCTGCAGCGCGGCTGGGCCCAGCGTGCCGGAGATGAACTGCGAGATCTGCTCGAACCAGTGCGCACTGCCCGCCGGTCCGGTCAGCACCACCGGCAGCGGCTGTTCGGCATTGACCGGATCGAGCAGTATGCCCAGCAGATACAGCAATTCCTCTGCGGTACCCACGCCGCCGGGGAAGATCACCAGGCCGTGCGCCAGACGGACAAAGGCTTCGAGACGCTTCTCGATGTCCGGCATGATCACCAGCTGGTTGACAATGGCATTGGGCGGCTCGGCGGCGATGATGCCGGGTTCGGTCAGGCCGATGTAGCGTCCGGTGGTGATGCGCTGCTTGGCGTGACCGATGGTGGCACCCTTCATCGGACCTTTCATCGCGCCCGGTCCGCAGCCCGTGCACACGTCCAGGCCGCGCAGGCCCAGCTGGTAGCCCACCTTCTTGGTGTACTTGTATTCCTCGTCACCGATCGAATGGCCGCCCCAGCACACCACCAGGTTGGGACGCGCCTTGTGTTCCAGCACCCGCGCATTGCGCAGGATGTGGAACACGGCATTGGAGATCGAGGCGGGATCGCGCTGGTCCAGCTTGCCGGCGTCGATGATTTCATTGGCGGTGTAGATCACATCGCGCAACACCGCGAACAGATGTTCCTTGATGCCGCGGATCATCTGCCCGTCGACGAAGGCCGCGGCCGGCGCATGCATGATCTCCAGCTTGATGCCCCAGGCATGCCGCAGGATCTGCACCGAGAACGAGCTGTAGCGCTCGAAGATTTCCTTGGCGTTGTCCGAATCGCTGCCGGAGTTGAGCACCGCCAGCGCGCAGTTGCGGAACAGCGGATACAGGCCCTGCGCGCCGGTGTCGAGCAGCTTGGCGATCTCGGCCTGCGACAGGTTTTCGAGGCTGCCGCGCGGGCCGACGCGCGCGTCGACCGCTTCGACGGCGTCGGCGATGACTACACTGGATTCCATCGGCGGCGGAGCTTAGCTAATCGGCGCCGCTTACGGGCGGATTTCGATTGGCAGGTTGTCCTGGGTCAACAGCCACAGTTCCACCATGTCGGCGTTGGACAGCGCGATGCAACCGTCGGTCCAGTCGCGGCTGTTGTAGTAATCCGGACTGTGGCGCAGCGTATTTGGCAGGCCGTGGATCATGATCGAGCCGCCCGGATCCCAGCCATTGCGCCGCGCGCGCAGGCGATCATTCTCGCTGGGATAGGACACCTGAATGGACAGGAAAAAGTCGCTGCGCGGATTGCGTCGCGCGAGCCGATAGCTGCCCTCGGGCGTACGGAAATCGCCAGCGCGCTCCTTGGCGCCATCGGGCTGCAATCCCAATGCAATGCGATAGCTGCGCAGCACCTCGCCCCGGCGCAGCAGCTGCAGCTGACGCGAGGACTTCAGCACCACCACCTTGTCGGCCATCGGCAATGTGGCCGACACCGCACCGCCTCCACTGGAGGCATCGACAATGGTTGACGACAGCCCGGCACTCCAGCCGCCGCTGCACAGCGTCAAACCCAGCATCAGGCACAACGTTCTACGCATGACAGGATTATAGGCATCGGCCCGGCAGGTCGCGACCGTGCAGGGTTCACACGTCCGGCCGCGCCTCGACACGCGGCAACACGATCTGCGTGCCAGGCCGCAGGGCGTTGAAATCCACATCCGGGTTGTACTGCTGCAGCAGCCAGATCGGCATGCGCGCATTGCGCTGCGTAAGGCTCCACAGCGAATCGCTACGGCGTGTCACATACACCTCCGTGCCGGTGATGCGATTGACGGCGAAGTATTCGGCCTGCAGCTGCTGATGCCAGGCGCGACGACGCTGCTCGAACTGCGCGCGATCGACGCGCGAGAAATCCAGCTTCAGCGCGCGACCCAGCAGCACCGGTGCGCCAAAACGCAGACCATTCAGTTCACGCAGGCGTGCCGCACTGAGGCCCAGCCAGTCGGCGTAGTGGCCGATGGTTTCGGCAGCGGCAACACGGATGGTGTCATTGGCCTGCACCGCATAGTCGATGGCATCGGCACTGACCGGCATCGCCGTGCCCGGCACCAGCGTCGGACTCTGTTCACTGGCCTCTGCCGCCGACACCGGTTCGGCCGGCGGCGCGGTGGCGGCAACGCCGGCGCGCGCGGTCTCGGCAGCGGCTTCGCCCACGGCGGCTGCGGTGGCTGCGCGCGTAGCCGGCGGCTCTGCGGTGGTTGCGCCACCCGCCGCGGCCAGCTGCAGACGCTGCCCCTCGTAAATGTAGTTCTGGTCGCGCAGCGTATTCCGTGCCAGCAGATTGCCGATGGGCACGCCGGTCTGCTTCGCGATGCCCTCCAGCGTGTCGCCACGCTGCACCACGTAGTAACTGCCGCGATCCAGCGTCACGGTGGGTGGTGGCGGCGCGCCACCGATGCGGCGCGTCAGCAGCTCGGCACTCCAGGTTTCGCCACCGGCAGGGAGGCGCAGACGATAGCCGCGCGGCACCGGTCGCGAACCATTCCATACCGCGGCCAGCAGCGCCGGATTCAATTTGCGCAATTCGGCGCGCGGCGCGCCCACGGCCTTCTCGATGGCCGCCATCGATGCCGTCGCGGACAACTCCACTTCCTGGAAATGCGCCTCCGGCTCGGTGGCGAACTCGCCAAAGTACTTGCCAGGATCGCGATCGATGGTCAGCGCCGCCAGGAAGGACACATAGAAATTGCGCGAAGCGAAGCCGAAGCTGGGCGAACTGTGCTCGCGCACGATGCGCACGATGTCATCGGTGCCCATCTGATCGCGGGCACGACGCATGCCCTCGGCGCCATGGTTGTATGCAGTCAGTGCCAGCGGCCAGTTGCCCAGCACACGATAGTTGTAGGACAACAGCTGCGCGGCTGCCTCGGTGGCGCGGAACGGATCCATGCGCTCATCCACGGTCGCGTCGATGCGCAGGAAGCGCCGGCCGGTGGAACGCATGAACTGCCACAGGCCCGCGGCACCCACCTTGGAATAAGCCGCCGGATTGAATGACGACTCCACATGCGGCAGCGCTGCGATCTCCGGCGGCAGACCCAGGCCGGCCAGAGTCTGCGCGATATGCGCCTCCCAGGTACCGGCACGACGCAGCCCTTCGAGGAAGCGGTCCGACTGCCCGAGCTGGAAGCGCACGTCGTCGACCGCCTGCGCCAGCCGCGCCGGACTGGCGGTCGCCGGCCACAGATCGCGCACGCGCTGCTCTTCGGCATTGCGCGGTGAACCGCCGCCGGAGAGATAGCGCAACATGTCCTGGTAGCGCTTGCGCGCCTCATCGACCAGTGCCTGCCGCTGCCGCGGCGCGATGCCCGGTGCGAATTGCAGCGTCTCGTAGACCACGCGCAGATCGCGCTGGTCGTGGATGAAACCGGCGTCGGTGGAGATCCCGCTGTAGACGCGGATCCAGAAATCGACGTCGGGTTGCAACTCCAGCGGCCGCGGGATCGCAGGCGTAGCGGCGATCCCGGGCAGGCTGACGCACAGCAGCAGCAATGCCAGCAGGAATTTCATGCGGTGAAAATAACATTTCCGGCACGGCCTGCGCCGTGACGGCCGCTATGGCTGGCGCAGCGCGCTCACCCGCACTTCGAATCGCCGCAGTTCAGGCAGGTCATGCAGCCGTCCATCCTCACCACGGCGGCGGTGCTGCACTTGGTGCACAGCTGCGCGCCTTCGGGGAAGTGGCTCTTGGCGAAGGCGTCGGTCTGCTTCTGGCGCGCTTCGAACTCGGCGCGCTTTTCGTCAACCAGCTTCTTCTGGTGCACGTCCAGCTCGGGCTTGCGCAGCAGACCGATGCTCTGCAGGTGCTTTTCGATCACGTGGCCCAGCTCGGCGATGATGGAAGGCATGAACTTGCCGCCCGGCTGCCAGTAGCCGCCGCGCGGATCGAACACGGCCTTCAACTCGTCCACCAAGAAGGTGACGTCGCCGCCCTTGCGGAACACCGCCGAGATGATGCGCGTCAGCGCCACAATCCACTGGAAGTGATCGAGGTTCTTCGAATTGATGAAGATCTCGAACGGCCGGCGCTGCTCGTGCTCGGTGCCTTCGTTCAGCACGATGTCGTTGATGGTCACGTACATGGCGTGATCGGACACCGGCGTCTTGATCTTGTAGGTGGAGCCGATCAGCATCTCGGGCCGCTGCACTTCCTCGGTCATGCGGATGACCTTGGCGCTGCCGCCGCGGCTCTCGCGCGCGATCTCGGCCGCCGACTTGCCGGCCTGCTTCTCCGGCTCTTCCTTCTTCTGGACGCGGTACTTGACGATCTTCTTGTCGATGCGGGTGGCGCTCATGGTCAGAATTTCCCGTAGTAGCCTTCTTTGAGGGCGTCAAACAGATTGGCGGCGGTGTGCATTTCGCCGTCGTACTCGATCTCTTCGTCGCCGCGCAGCTCCACTTCACTGTTATCTTCGAGCGTGAACACGTACTTGGTGTTCTTCAGGTCATCTTCCTTGACCAGCACGCCCTGGAAAGCTTCCGGGTTGAAACGGAAGGTGGTGCAACCCTTCAGCCCCTGCTCGTGCGCATACAGATAGATGCCCTTGAAGTCCTCATAGGGAAAGTTGGTGGGCACATTGGCGGTCTTGGAGATCGACGAGTCGATCCACTTCTGCGACGCGGCCTGGATGTCCACATGCTCGCGCGGCTTGATGTCATCGGCCGTCGTGAAGTATTCCGGCAGCTTCACGCCGGGTTCGGTGCCATTGGGTTCGGCGCGCGGATTGACCAGCTCGCGGTAGGCCAGCAGCTCGAAGGAGAACACGTCGATCTTTTCCTTCGACTTCTTGCCCTCGCGCAGCACATTGCGGAAGTAGTGGTGCGCAAACGAGGGCTCGATGCCATTGCTGGCATTGTTGGCCAGCGACAGCGAAATGGTGCCGGTGGGCGCAATCGAGGTGTGATGCGTGAAGCGCACGCCCACCTGGGAGATCTGCTCCACCAGTTGCGGCGCCACTTCGGCCACGCGCTGCATGTAGCGGCTGTAGCGGGCATGCAGCACGCGGCCCGGAATCCGCGCGCCGGCCTTCCAGCCATCGCGCACCATCTCCGGACGCTTGCGCAGCATCTCGGTGGTGACGGTGAACTCTTCGTTCATGATGGGCGCCGGGCCTTTCTCGCGCGCCAGCTCGAGGCCCGCTTCCCAGCCGGCCAGCGCCATCTCGCGCGACACATCCTCGGTGAACCTGACCGACTCGGCCGAACCGTACTTCATGCCCAGCAGTGTGATGGTGGAGCCCAGACCCAGGAAACCCATGCCATGGCGACGCTTGCGCGTGATCTCGTCGCGCTGCTGCGGCAACGGCAGGCCATTGACCTCGACCACGTTGTCCAGCATGCGGGTGAACACGCGCACCACTTCGCGGTATTCGTCCCAGTCAAAGCGTGCCTCGCGCGTGAACGGGTCGCGCACGAAGCGGGTCAGGTTCACCGAACCCAGCAGGCAGGAACCATAGGGCGGCAGCGGCTGCTCGCCGCAGGGATTGGTGGCGCGGATATCCTCGCACCACCAGTTGTTGTTCATCTCGTTGACGCGGTCGATCAGGATGAAGCCGGGCTCGGCAAAATCGTAGGTGGACGACATGATGACGTCCCACATGCGGCGCGCCGGCATCGTCTTGTAGATGCGGCAGGCCACCAGCCCGGCCTCGTTGGCCACATAACCCTGGTGCTGCGGCCACTCGCGCCAGATGAAATGCGCAGCATCGTTGAGGTCGGGGTGTTCGGCCTCGTACTCGCCCTGGCTGATCGGGAAGGCCAGCTTCCACTCGTGATCTTCGCGCACCGCCTGCATGAACTCGTCGGTGATCAGCAGCGACAGGTTGAACTGGCGCAGACGGCCGTTCTCGCGCTTGGCACGGATGAAATCCATCGCATCCGGATGGCCGACATCGAAGGTGCCCATCTGCGCGCCGCGGCGGCCGCCGGCCGAAGAGACCGTGAAGCACATCTTGTCGTAGATATCCATGAACGACAGCGGGCCCGAGGTGTAGGCACCGGCGCCGGACACGTAGGCGCCGCGCGGACGGAGCGTGGAAAATTCGTAGCCGATGCCGCAACCGGCTTTCAGTGTCAGACCCGCCTCGTGCACCTTGCCGAGGATGTCGTCCATCGAGTCGCGGATGGTGCCCGACACCGTGCAGTTGATGGTCGAGGTGGCCGGCTTGTGCTCGCGCGCGCCGGCATTGCTGGTGACGCGGCCGGCCGGAATGGCGCCATGGCGCAACGCCCAGACGAAGCGTTCGTACCAGGTCTCGCGCAGCGCCGGCAGCTCGACATCGGCCAGCGCACGGGCGACACGCTTGTAGGTGTCGTCCATGGTGCCGTCGATGGGCGTGCCGTCCTTGGCAGTCAGACGGTATTTCTTGTCCCAGATATCCAGCGACGCTTCCTGGAATGAAATGGAATCAATACCTTTGTCGATCAGTTTGACCACTGAATTCATGGCTCTCGCAGCTCCCACACAGCACTCAAAACAGCAGGGTTTTTCCCCTGAAACCCCGCCCCCACCAGCGGATCCGGTCGCTGGGCGCGACACAAGATCTAGTTGGGCTGGAAAACCGAGACTAGTAGCGTGCCTCCGTACGGTCAAGATTATGCAACAGAGGCTGGAATGCAATTTATACGTTTCTTTTCAGTATCTTGTGCGATATCGCGCTGCGACAGGCCGCGAGAAAAAAGAAGTTTTGGCCGGACATGCGCCGGAAAAGAACAAATCAATATGTGGTAGGACACCCGATACACAGTTCCTGCACAGCTTGCGCACAGCCTCGGTCGCCGGGCTGCCCTTGAAACCTCCCCGGCCGACCCTAGATCGGTGACAGGCAGCGCCACAGGGCGCTCTGGATCACAAGGAGGTTTTAGTCATGACCATTGTCCGCTACGAGCCGTGGAATCTGGTGCAGGCGCCGTGGGCGCCGTCAGTGGATGTGCGCGAAGACGCTGACGCCTTCAAGCTGCAGGCCGATCTGCCGGGCGTTGAGCCCAAGGACATCCAGGTTACGGCCGATCAGGGACTGCTGACGATCCGCGGCGAACGCCGCTTCGAAAAGCAGCAGAACGAACCACGCTTCTCCAGGCTGGAGCGCGCCGGGGGTACTTTCCTGCGCCGCTTCACGCTGCCGGAGAACGTACAGGCCGATGCCATCAAGGCCAGGCACGCCAACGGTGTGCTCGAGATCGTGATCCCGAAACAGCCGGCGCCGCAGCCGCGCCGCGTGGATATCGAGGTCAACTGACGATAGTCGAGCCTCCCGCGCGCTTTCCTGGCGCGCGGGAGGCCGGCCGCCGCTTGCACGGCGGCGGCCGGCTCCCTACCTTGTTTGGGTGAACATCCATACTCCGTTGCTAAAATGCGAAGCCCTGCGCAAGGGCTATCGTGCCGACCGGCCACCCATCCTGCAGGACATCAACTTCGAACTGGCCGCCGGCGACTACATCGCCATCAGCGGCGACTCCGGTGTCGGCAAGTCCACACTGCTGAACCTACTGGCCGGGCTGGACCAGCCCGATGGCGGCCGTATCCTGCTGGACGGCCTTGATCTGGGCGCCCTCGACGACGATGCGATGACGCTGCTGCGCCGGCAGCACTATGGCTTCGTGTTCCAGGCCTTTCACGTACTGCCCTATCTGACCGTGCTGCAGAACGTCGAGCTGCCACTGCAGCTGCTGGGCGTCGATTCCCGCCAGCGGCTCGAACGCGTGCAGCAGATGCTGGCGGCGGTGGGGCTGGGCGACATGGGCACACGCTATCCGCGCGAACTGTCGGGCGGTGAGATCCAGCGTGTGGCCATTGCCCGCGCGCTGGTGCACGGGCCGCGCCTGTTGCTGGCCGACGAACCCACCGGCAATCTGGACCCGCGCACTGCGCATGGCGTATTGCAGGTGCTGCGCGAACAGCTGGCAGCAAGAGGCGGTGCCGGCATCCTGATCACGCACTCGCCAACCGTGGCCGCCAGCGCCGACCGCCGCTACCTGCTCGATGGCCGCAGCCTGCGGCAGCTGGAATGAACCACCAGTCCGTCGCGTACTGGCGCAGTGCGCTGGCACTGTGGCGCCGGCTGGCGTTGGCGCAGCTGCGGCAGCAACCGCTGCGGCTATGGCTGTCGCTGCTGACCGTTGCCATTGGCGTGGCGCTGTGCACGACGGTGTGGCTGATCAGCAGCAGCGCTCTGCTGGAATTCAGCCGCGCCGGCAGCCGGCTGGCCGGCGATGCCGAACTGAGCATCCGCGGATCGGCCGCGGGCTTTGCCGAAACGCTGTATGCAGAACTGGCGCGCGATCCGGCGGTGCAGATCGCCAGCCCCATGCTTGAGCTCGATGTGGCGCTGGCCGATCGGCCGGGCTCGCTGCATGTGCTGGGACTGGACCTGCTGCGCGCGGCGCCACTGCTGCCCTCATTGCTGCCGTCGCTGCTGATGGCACCGACCGGACAGTCGCCGCTGGAAATGCTGACCGGCGACGGCATCCGTCTCAGTGCCGCAGCGGCGCGCCGGCTGCAACTGCAGGCCGGCGACGAGCTGCCGGTACTGGTGGGCGAGCAACGCGTGCTGCTGGCGGTGCTGGGTGTGCTGCCGGAAGACGCCGAAGCCGCCTCGCTCGGCATCATGGACATTGCCAGCGCGCAGTGGCGCCTGCAGCGGCTCGGTGTATTGAATCGCATCGACCTGCGGCTGAACGCCGATGTCGACGCGCAGCGCTTTGGCGCACAGCTGCAGTCGCGATTGCCGGCCGGCGTTGTCGCCGTGACGCCCGAAACGGCCAATACGCGAGTGGCGAGCGCCACCCGCGCCTACCGCGTCAACCTCAATCTGCTGGCACTGGTTTCACTGCTGACCGGCAGTCTGCTGCTGCTGGCCGCCCAGTCGCTGTCGCTGCTGCAACGGCGCAGCTCGCTGGCTCTGCTGCGTGCGCTGGGCATGACCCGGCGCGAGCTGCAATGGGCGCTGGCAGGCGAAGGCGCGGTACTCGGCTTGCTGGGATCGCTGATCGGCGTGTTGCTGGGTCAGCTGGCCAGCGCCGCGTTGCTGGCCTGGATCGATGCCGAATTCGCTGCCGCGGGATCCATCGGCGCACAACTGGCGCAGCGCATGCTGTCGCCACATCCGCTGATCTGGGCCGGCTTCGTGCTGCTGGGCACGGCCAGCGCCACACTGGGCGCCTGGCTGCCGGCGCGCGAAGCCGCGCGACGCGCACCGGCACTGGCGCTGAAGGCTGGCGATGCCGCGGTGGGTACGGAAGGCAGGCATTTCCCGGTGCTCGGCGCGATGCTGCTGATCGTGGGCGCGGCGCTAGCCTGGCTGCCGGCGGTCGCCGGCCTGCCACTGTTCGGCTATCTGTCGATTGCCCTGCTGTTGTTCGGTGGACTTCTGCTGTCGCCGGCCATCTGCGGCTGGTTGCTGGCGCATGCGCCGCGCAGCGGCGTGGCCGTGTTCGACATCGGCCTGGCACAGCTGCGGGGCAGTCGACGCCAGATCGCGCTGAACCTGGCCGCCGTCATCGTCAGCTTCAGCTTGATGATCGCCATGGCCATCATGGTGTATTCGTTCCGCGGATCCTTCGAGCTGTGGCTGCAGCAGTCATTACCCGCCGACCTGCAGCTGCGCACCAACGGCAATGACCCCCGTGGCAACGACCCGCGTGGCAATGACACGCGCACGCTGTCGGTGAATGAACAGCGGCAGCTGGCGCAGCTGCCCGGCGTCGCGCGCGCCGACTTCATACGCAATACGCGGCTGCTGCTGCGCGCCGAGCGCGAACCGGTGACGCTCAGCGCACGCGATGCCACGCCCGAACGCTCTGCCACAGCACTGCCAGTGCTGCACAGTGTGGCGCCGCCCGCCGGCGCGCAACCGGTATGGATTTCCGAGGCCATGCAGACGATATATGGCACGCAGGCCGGCGACATCATCGAGCTGCCGGTGGGCGGACGCACCCGCTGGTTCGTGGCCGGCGTGTTCCGTGACTATGGTCTCGGCGGTGGCGCCATCGTGATGCCGCGTGAGGCCTACATCGCCGCCAGCGGCGATCACGGCGCGGACCAGGCCGGGCTGTGGCTGACATCGGGCGCCGACGTCGATGCCGTAATCGCCGCGGCGCGCACGCTGACCTGGTCGCGTGGCATGGAATTGCTCGCCACACCGGAGCTGCGCGCCGGATTGCTGCGCGGCTTCGATCGCGTCTTTGCCATCACCTACCTGATGGAGGCCGCCGCGGTACTGATCGGCCTCGCGGGCGTGGCGTTGGCGGGTGCTGCAGCGACCGCCGCGCGGCGCGGCGAATTCGGCATGCTGCGGCATCTGGGCCTGCTGCGCCGGCAGATTCTGGCCATGCTGGCCGGCGAAGGTCTGCTGATGGGCGCGGTGGGCATGCTGTACGGACTGCTGCTGGGCTGCGGCCTGTCGCTGGTGCTGGTGTACGTGGTCAATCGCCAATCGTTCAACTGGAGCATCGATCTGGCCATGCCCTGGTGGCAACTCGGCGCGCTATGCGCGGCGCTGCTGGTCGCCGCCACCGTGGCCAATCTGCTCAGTGCGCGCGCCGCGCTGGGCGTGGGCGCACTGCGGGCGGTGCGGGAGGATTGGTGATGCGAAGTTGGCTGCTGTGCGCACTCTCATGCGCGGCGATGCTGTGGGCCTCGACGGAACCGCGCGCCGCCGAGACCGTTTATCCGCAGGTAACGCCCGGCCTCGCGCTGCAGTTTCCGCGCGACCACGGCAGTCATCCCGACTTCCGGCTGGAGTGGTGGTATCTGACTGGCTGGCTGCAAACCGCGGACGGCCAGCCACTGGGCTTCCAGGTCACCTTCTTCCGCCTGCGTCCCACGCTGGCTTCCGGCAATCCCAGTGCCTTCGCGCCCACGCAGCTGCTGATTGCGCACGCCGCGATAAGCGACCCGGCACGCGGCCGGCTGTGGAGCGACCAACGCATCGCCCGCGCCGCGCTGAATCTGGCCGGCGCCGCAGAAGGCGATACCAATGTGTGGCTGGATCGCTGGCGGCTGACGCGGGAACCGTCGCAGTACCATGCCCGGATCGAGGCCAGCGATTTCGCACTGGCGCTGACGCTGGAAACGACGCAGCCGATGCTGCTCAATGGCGAGCGCGGCTACAGCCGCAAGGGGCCGCAGCCACAGTCAGCCAGCTACTACTACAGCCTGCCGCAGTTGCGCGTGGCCGGCAGCGTGACGCGCGATGGCCGCGCCACCACGGTCAGCGGCCTCGCCTGGCTGGATCACGAATGGTCCAGCGAATATCTGGAGCCGCGTGCAGCGGGCTGGGACTGGGTGGGACTGAATCTCGACGACGGCAGCGCATTGATGGCCTTCCGCATCCGCGACCGGGATGGCCGCAACTTCTGGGCCGGCGGCACCTGGCGCGATGCCGCGGGACGCACCGAGGTGCTGCGACCCGAGGCCGTGCAGTTCATGCCGGGCCGGCGCTGGCGTTCGCTCCGCACCGGCATCGAGTATCCGGTCGAGTGGACCTTGCAGGCCGGCTCGCAGCGATTCGAGCTGCAACCGCTGCTCGATGACCAGGAAAGCGATTCGCGCGCCACCACCGGCGCCGTGTACTGGGAAGGAGCCGTCATTGCGAATCGCGACGGCCGCAGGCTGGGTCGTGGTTATCTCGAGCTCACCGGCTACGGTTCGCCGCTGCGACTACCATAGGTTCAAGCCCCGGATTCATGAGATATTTCTCATGCGTCGCGACAGGCAAGAACAACACCACCTGAATGAGGATTCGATGCCTGCAGATCCCGTTGGAGTACCGAGCACCCGTTTTCACCGGGAAGCGCTGGCCAAGAACAAGCGCTATCGCACGCAGGCACGACTGATGGATGCCGCCGTCAGCCTGTTCGCGCAGCGCGGCGTGGATGCGACCTCGGTACTGGAGATCACCACGGCGGCCAGGATGGCGAACGGCACGTTCTATAACTATTTCAAGGACAAGGAAGAGATCATCGAGGCGGTGTATCGGGCCGTAACGCAGACACTGGTCGCGAACATCATCGACAGTCTCGATCGATTGGACGACGGCCCCGAGCAGATCGCGCTGGGCACGATCTGGTTCAGCGAAGCGGTCAGCAGCGAACCGCATTGGGGCTGGATGATGGTCAAGGCCCTGGAAGAACGGACCGATTTTCGCGACTTCTGCCGCAACGCGATCGCCAAATACATCAGGAACGGCATCAAGCAGAAATGCTTCACCGTGCAGTGCACGCCATCATTGTTGGCCTTGTACACATCCGTATTGTCAGGTGCGATTCGCGCGCGGCTGGAGAACCCCACCGAAGAGACGCGCGACATCGGCCTGCTGGCCGCCGAGATGCACCTGCGCATGCTGGGCATGTCGCCGATGCAATCGCATGCCATTCCCGCCCGCGCGAAGGCGGTCCACGGCAATCACCCTGAAGGAACGGCGCCCAACATCCCGCCCGCATTGCCACGTCATGGTGCCGTGGCACGCACAAACAAAAAGGCCGGCCCCCGAAGGGGCCGGCCCTGAGTGTCAACAGGTCTTTCTTAGTACCGGTATTCCAGCTGAACGCCATAGGTTCGCGGCCGAATGACCACGTCATACTGCGCTGCAAATGTATCCGGCTGAATGCCTTCCTCGTTTGTCGCGTTGTCGACGTACAGCGTGGCGGTCCAATGCTTGGGAGCCTCGACCGTGAAGCCAGTACGTACCAGCGTCACGGAGTCAGCCGTGACCAACGCGGCCGACGTCTGGGAGTAGCCCGTGATCTGCTCGGCGACGTAATTTGCCGAGACCGACAGCCGGCCGCGATAGCCGCTGCCGCCCAGCGGGATGGCGTAATCAACGGACGCTCCCGCCGTGGTCTCCGGCGAGTTGGAGCGGCGGCTACCCTTCGGATACAACACGCTTCCCGAGCTCTCCAGTACGTCCGAGTCGAACGTGAGGTCGTTCCAGCCAACATTGAGCCCCAGCGTCAGCGATTCGATCGGGGCATACGTCACGGCCAGGTCAACGCCGAGACCACTCGCCGAATCTCCGTTCACGAAGGCGGGAGTCGGACCACTGGCAGTAAACAGCGTTACGCTCTGCTGCACGTCGCTCCAGTCGATGTAGTAGACAGCCCCATCGAAGTTGAGCCGGCCACCGAGCGTGCTTGCCTTGGCTCCGAGTTCGTAGTTCGTGAGGGTGTCAGGATCCGCCGCCTGGAGAGTCGGGTACGACTGGATGATCGGGAAACCCTGAATGAGGCCGCTGCGGAAGCCCTTCGAATAGCTCGCGTACAGCGTGGCGTCGTCGCTGGGATGCCAGGTCACGACGAACCTGGGCGTGGTCTTCTTGAAGGTATCTTCCGGTGACAGCAGACCGCCGGACGGGATGCCGTCCGGGGGATTTCCGGAACGCGAGTCTTCCCAATTCCTTACCTTGTCCCTGAAATACCGCAGGCCGCCCGTCACCTCGTAGCGGCCGTCCGCGAACGCGCGGGTGAGTTCGCCGAAGACCGCAAAGGACTTCGACTCATTGTGATAAACGTCCCGCCCCAGTGGCCTGCCGTCTCCCTGGTCGGAATCATCCTGGGCGTCACGGTACATGGAGCCCAGCGTCCAGCGCCACGGGCCCTCACCTACGGAGTTCAGCACCAGCTCCTCCGTGAACACGGTGCTGCCGGAACGAACCACCTGCACGTTGCCGAGGAAATTCCCCGGAAGCGGAATTGGCGAGAAATCGAAGTTGTTATTCTGCGTGTAGTCGAGATAGCTGGTCGTGCTCTTGATGGCCACGACGCTGGTGTCATAGCCGAGATCCAGGCTGTAGCTGTCGAAGTCGGTGTTGCCGGATTCATCCACCGTGGACACGCTGGTGCGGCCACCGTCAGCGGAAAACGGCGGTGCGCCGATATCGGTGCGCGAGAACCAGCCGGACACCCCCAGCGAGAAGCTGTCGGTGAGCTTTGCGGCGAGCTTCACGCGCGCACTGGATTTCTCCGTATCGTTGGCGTCTTCCTTGAATGGCTTGTCGATCCATCCGCCGAGCTCCTGCTGGCCAAGCACCACGCGTACGGCGAGCTTGTCCTGGATCAGCGGCACGTTGAATGCCGCGTCGCCCGAATAGCTTTCGCTGCCATGATCCGTAGTCGAGAGCGACCCACGAGCCTTGAACTCGAAATCCTGGAAATCCGGGTTCCTGGTCAGAACGCGCACCACGCCGTTCAGAGCGCTGGCTCCATACAGCGTACCCTGCGGACCGCGGAGCACTTCCACCCGATCGAGGTCGTAGGGGTTGGAATCGGGCACGAAGGAACTCTGGGCGCGTCCGAACGGGGTGCCGTCGAGGTAATAGCCGGTCGTACCCGTGCCAACCGTCGATGCGGAGACACCGCGGATTGCGATCGACGCATTTCCGCCGCTGCGCCCGCCCTGGTTGGTAACCGGCGCGAACACGCTCGGTACGCGATTCAATGCGTCGACAACGCCGCGATCGCTGGAACTGTCGAGTTTGTCGCCGGTCAGGACGGATATGGAGATTGGCACATCCTGCAGACGCTCTTCGCGCTTCTGCGCGGTGACCACGATTTCTTCGAGGGTGACTTCACCCGACCCCTCGGTATCCTGGGCATACGCCGATTGAACAAGCGCAGTGATCGACAGACACGTTACAGCCGCACCAACTATTGGACGCATTGATCCACCCCTTGGAATGAAATGATTCGGTTGCGCGAATACTACACTAATTTCTTCAGAAATTAAGCTAGAAACTGCGTGATGTTGCGCAGTTTGCACACTATTGGAGCAGCAGAAGGGAGGAGGAACAGTCGCCCGCCGCGTGGGACTTCACAGCTGGCTGGCGCGACAGAGCGCGCGTCGCGCCGCATCGGGCCCACGACCCAGCGCGCGTGCGGCTTCATAAAAGGCAGGCAGGTCGCCCTCGTGTTCGGCCAACAGCTTCTGGAAGCCGGGCACGCATTCGAAGTAAGTGCCGATGGATACCAGGTGCGCATTATTGAGGCCGGCCTGCAACCAGGCGTCATAGCCACTGCGCACGCCATGCTGCTGCTGATAGCTGCGCACGGTCGCAGTGATCTCTTCCATCTTCTGCTGCTTGGCTTCGCGCCGCTGCGCCACAGGCTGCGCCGCAGTGGTCGAATACAGCGTGGCCAGCCCGGTACGTCCGTGATCGAACAACCGCATCATGTCCTGCTGCTGCGCGCGACGCTGCTGATAGGCTGCCAGCTCGGCCGAGCGACCGCGTGCCGCCAGCCAGCGCGCCAGGCCTTCCTGCTCCACCGTCATCGCAAAGGCTTCGTTGAACTCGCTGTCATGCTTCACATACAGCAGCTGATGCGCCAGC
>JAIBJM010000038.1 GCA_020029535.1 Gammaproteobacteria bacterium
TACGGCCTTTGCTCGGTGCGCCTTATGAGCGCGCGAAGAGTTACCTAGGCATCTGCGCGTCAGGCAGTGGATCGTTGGGGCCCGATCACTATTTCGGGACGCTGAATATTGCGAGCCGCCACAATGCAAGTCGCAGTTTCGGCAGGACCAAGCTCATGGAATCACCGGTGCACTCACCGAGCGCCAATCCTGCGCCTGCAGTCCATTCCCTTCAGGGAGCGAATGCGGCGCGCTGAGCGGAGGCCGTATAGCGCGGAGCGGGCCTTGAGCCCGCGACGCGTAGGCCGTAGCGAAGGGACGCCCGAGCGCGCGCCGCCCTGAGCGACCTGAAGGGAATGGACTGCAGGCGCGCGGGGGCTACCTGCCGCGGTAGATGATGCGGCCCTTGCTGAGGTCGTAGGGCGTCATTTCCACGGTCACCTGGTCGCCGGTCAGGATGCGGATGTAGTTCTTGCGCATCTTGCCCGAGATATGCGCGGTGACGACGTGACCGTTCTTCAATTGCACGCGAAAGGTGGTGTTGGGCAGGGTCTCGACGACCTCGCCTTCCATCTGGATGTTGTCTTCTTTCGCCATGCCTGCTCGTGATGCCCCCAATGGGGCGCGGATTCTGCATAAACCCCGCCGGCAATGCAATGAAGCAAAGCGACGGTCGCCAGAAAGCTGGCCTTCAGGCCTGGACCTTCAGGCGCAGCAGGAAGTCCCGACGCGACACCGACCGGCTGCCGAGGCTGCGCAAATGAGGGGAGGCCAGCTGACAGTCGATGGTTTCGATGCCATCGGCCAGGCAATGCTCCACCAGCGCCGCCAATGCCAGCTTGGATGCATTGCTGACGCGGCTGAACATGGACTCGCCGAAGAACACGTCGCCCAGCCGGACGCCGTACAGGCCGCCCACCAGCTGATTTGCGCGCCTTACCTCGATGCTGTGCGCAAAGCCGAGTTGATGCAGGTGCTGGTAGGCCTGCTGCATGTCGCGGGTGATCCAGGTGCCGGGACTGGTGTGGCGCGGTTCGGCGCAAGCGGCGATCACGGCGGCAAAATCCGTATCGAACCCGGTTTCAAACCGGCCGCTGCGCTGCAATCGCCGCAGGCTGCGCGAGCAATGAAACTCGCCGGGCAGCAGGATTTCGCGCGGATCGGGTGACCACCAGAGTATGGGTTGACCAGGCGAATACCACGGAAAGATGCCGCGCCGATAGCCGGCCAGCAGCCGTTCAGGACGGAGGTCGCCGCCGGCGGCCAGCAGCCCCTGCGGTTCGCTGAGAGCGGCCTCCACCGGAGGAAAACTGTCCGGCGGATCGTCCGGCGACAGCCAGACGATCATGGCGCGCGGAAGGGCAGGTGCTGCGCGGCCGCCGCGGCATAGTCGTTGACGGCCCCCTGCTCGCGGGCCAGGTAGGACGCAATGGCCGCGCGCAAGGCGGGGTCGGCAATCCAGTGTGCGGACCAGGTGAGGGTGGGTTCGAAGCCGCGGGCCAGCTTGTGCTCACCCTGCGTGCCCGGTTCAAAGTGCTGCAGACGCTGTTCGATGCAGTAGTCGATGCCCTGGTAGTAGCAGGCTTCGAAATGGAGGCTGTGGAAGTCGCCGGCGGAACCCCAGTAGCGACCGTACAGCGTGGTGGCCGAACGGAAAAACACTGCCGCAGCCACCGGCGTGCCGCGATGCAGGGCCAGTTTGACCAGCATGGATTCGCCCATGGTCGCCGCCAGCAGCGCGAAGCATTCCAGGCTCAGGTAGGGCAGATGGCCGTGCCGCGCAAAGGTGACGGCGTGGAAGTCGTACACCTGCTGCAGCAGGGCCGGAGTCAGCGCAGCGCCCTGCAGCGTGATGAATTCGATGCCCTGCTCGGCAACGCGCCGGCGTTCGCGCCGCGCCTTCTTGCGCTTGTCGGCAGAGAATCCGGCCAGGAAATCCTCGAAGTCGCGGTAGCCGTGGTTGTGCCACTGGAAGTGACAGTCGCTGCGCGGCAGCCAGCCGGCCTGGGCCGCGGCCTCATGCAGGGTCTCGTCGATGAACAGCGCATGCACTGTCGAGCAGTCCTGCCGCTGCGCCTGCGCGGCGATGGCCTGCAGCAGGGCGCTGCGCAGCCAGGCCTGATCGCGATCGGCATGCAGCAGCAGCCGCGGACCGGTGGCGGGCGTGAACGGGATGGCTGCCAGCAGTTTCGGGTAGTAGGCGAGGCCGCGGCTTTCCCAGGCGCGCGCCCAGGCGAAATCGAACACAAACTCGCCCCAGGAATGCGTCTTCAGGTAGAGCGGCGCCGCTGCGACCAGCGTCGCGCCGTCAAACGCCGCCAGATGCTGCGGCGTCCAGCCTGTTTCCGGGGATGCACAGCCGGTCTGTTCCAGCGCATGCAGGAATTCATGGCGCAGGAACGGATAGTCCGGGGCAATGGCGTTCCATTGCGTGGCGTCGATCTCCGCAACGCCGCGCAAGGTCCGCCATTGCAGACGCGGTACGCTCAACGCCCCCCGCTATCGAGCCGTTCCAGATAGCGGTCGGCGTCGAGCGCCGCCATGCAGCCCGAGCCCGCCGAGGTGATGGCCTGGCGGTAGACATGATCGGCAACGTCGCCGGCCGCGAACACGCCGGGCACGCTGGTGGCAGTGGCGTCGCCTTCGGTGCCGCTGCGGATCTTCAGGTAGCCGCCATTCATGTCCAGCTGTCCGGCGAAGATTTCGGTGTTCGGCGTGTGGCCGATGGCAATGAAGGTGCCGGTGACAGCCAGCTCCTGGGCCTTGCCATCGACGGTGCTCGTCAACCGCACGCCATTGACACCCTGTTCGTCGCCGAGAATTTCCTCGACGGCATGATTCCAGACGATGGACACCTTGCCCGCCTTGGCGCGTTCATGCAGATGGTCCTGCAGGATCTTTTCGGAACGCAGCTTGTCACGCCGGTGCACCAGTGTGACATGCGCGGCGATGTTCGACAGATACAGCGCTTCCTCGACAGCGGTATTGCCACCGCCGATCACAGCCACACGCTGGCCGCGGAAGAAGAACCCATCGCAGGTGGCGCAGGCCGATACGCCACGGCCGCGGAACTTCTCCTCCGAGGGCAATCCAAGATAACGGGCCGAGGCGCCGGTGGCGATGATCAGCGCATCGCAGGTATAACGACCGGCGTCGCCCTGCAGCACGAAGGGTCGCGATTTCAGGTCCACGGTGTGGATGTGGTCGCTGACGATTTCAGTATGGAAGCGTTCGGCGTGCCGGCGCATGCGCTCCATCAGCGCCGGACCCTGCAGGCCTTCGACATCGCCGGGCCAGTTGTCCACCTCGGTGGTGGTCATCAGTTGTCCGCCCGCCGCCAGCCCGGTGATCAGCATGGGCTTGCGGTTGGCGCGTGCTGCATAGACGGCTGCGGCGTAGCCGGCCGGTCCGGAACCCAGAATGATCAATCGGCGGTGCAGGGTATCGCTCATGTACAATTTCCAGATGCAGAATCAGGCTGAAAGCAAGGGTGTCCCTGCATGGTAGCAGGGCTGTCAAGTGGCTGAATCCGCCAGTCGGAACAAGGTGCCGTTGCGCATTTCCGCGGCGGTGGTGCGCGGCCTGCGCGAGGGTGCCGCCATCACGCTGGGCGTGGTCGCCGTCGTGCTGGTGGTGGCGCTGCTGAGTTTCGATGCGCGCGACAGCGGCCCTTCCTTCATCGGCAGCGACGAACTGGTGCGCAACCGGGTCGGGCCTTTCGGCGCCTGGTGTGCCGATGCGCTGTACTTCCTGTTCGGCCGTCCGGCGCTGCTGCTGCCGTTGATGCTGCTGTATGCGGCGGTGCGCATCGCGCGCGCGGCGCGTGGCGGCGAAGTGCATTCACGGCTCAGTGTGGCCCTGCGCATGGCCGGTTTTCTGGTGCTGATGATCACCAGCTGCGCGCTGGCGACCCTGCATTGGGATGCCGATGCGCTGCGCCAGAGCGCCGGAGGCGTGGTCGGCATGGCCACCGGCAATTCGCTGGCCGACAGCCTCAAGCCGCTGGGCGCAACATTGCTGCTGCTGGCGCTGTGGGCTGGCAGCGTGTCGGTGGCCTTCGGCGTGTCCTGGCTGACCATCATCGACAGGCTCGGCGCATGGGTGTGGAAGACGGTCGGCAGCCTGCGCGAACGCTTTGCCGTGAAGCGTGAGGTGGAAGAGGGCCGCGAGCGGCGTCAGGCGCGCAAGGAAATCGTCGAGCTGGAACAGAAGAGGGCCAAACCACGCATCGCGCCGCGCATCGAGGCGCAGGCGCCGGCGCCGGAGAAGAGCGATCGCGCCGAAAAGGAACGCCAGGTCACGCTGTTCGATCCGCCGGCGGCGAAGGAATTGCCGCCGCTGAACCTGCTCGATGATCCGGGCCAACGCGAGCCCTCCTATTCGGCCGAGGCGCTCGAAGCCATCTCGCGGCTGGTGGAACTGAAGCTCAAGGATTTCGGCGTCGAAGTGGAAGTGACGGCCGTGCATCCGGGGCCGGTGGTGACGCGCTTTGAAATGCGTCCGGCGCCCGGCGTCAAGGCCAGCCAGATCACGGCGCTGTCCAAGGATCTGGCGCGTGCGCTGTCGACCACCAGCGTGCGCGTGGTCGAAGTGATTCCCGGCAAGTCGGTGATGGGGCTGGAGATTCCCAACGAGAAGCGCGAGATCGTCACGCTGGGCGAAATCATCAAGAGCAAGGCCTACGAGGAAGTGGCTTCGCCGCTGGCGCTGGCGCTGGGCAAGGACATCGGCGGCATTCCGGTGGTCGCCGATCTGGCGCGCATGCCGCACCTGCTGATCGCCGGCACCACCGGTTCGGGCAAGTCGGTGGGCATCAATGCCATGGTGCTCTCGCTGCTGTACAAGAGCACCGCCGAGCATGTGCGGCTGATCATGATCGATCCCAAGATGCTGGAACTGTCGGTGTACGAAGGCATTCCGCATCTGCTGGCGCCGGTGGTCACCGACATGAAGCAGGCCGCCAATGCGCTGCGCTGGAGCGTGGCGGAGATGGAGCGGCGCTACCAGCTGATGTCGGCGCTGGGCGTGCGCAACATCGCCGGCTACAACCGCAAGGTCAAGGATGCGGTGGCCGACGGCAAGCCGATCAAGGATCCGATCCTGATCATGCGCGCCTCGAACGATCCGAGCTTCGATCAGAAGACGATTCCGGATCTGGAGCCGTTGCCGTTCATCGTCGTGATCATCGACGAGCTGGCCGACCTGATGATGATCGTCGGCAAGAAGGTCGAGGAACTGATCGCGCGGCTGGCGCAGAAGGCGCGCGCCTCGGGCATCCATCTGATCCTCGCCACGCAACGGCCGTCGGTGGATGTGATCACCGGCCTGATCAAGGCCAACATCCCGACCCGCATCGCCTTCCAGGTCTCGGCCCGCGTCGATTCGCGCACCATCCTCGACCAGATGGGCGCCGAGTCGCTGCTGGGTCACGGCGACATGCTGTATCTGCCGCCGGGCACCGCGATTCCCACCCGCGTGCACGGCGCTTTCGTGTCAGATGCCGAAGTGCACCGCGTGGTGCAGGCGCTGAAGAAGGGCGCGGCGCCCAACTACATCGAAGCGGTGCTGGACGGTCCTTCGCAGCCGCTGCTCGGCATTTCAGGCGAGGAGGATGAGGCGGGCTCATCCGGCGATTCGGAACAGGATGCACTGTATGACGAAGCGGTGCAGATCGTCACGCGCGAACGCAAGCCATCGATCTCCTACGTGCAGCGTCGGCTGAAGATCGGTTACAACCGTGCCGCGCGGCTGGTGGAAGCCATGGAAGCAGCCGGCATCGTCGGGCCGCTGCAATCCAATGGCGCCCGCGAAGTACTGGCACCGCCGCCGGCGGGTAGCTGACATGCTGCGCAGGTTGCTCTTGCTGGTGCTGGCGCTCGCCACATCGATACCGGCCGCAGCGGGCGACGCCACACCACTGGATCGTTTTCTCGACGGGTTGCAGACCTGGCGCGGCGACTTCCAGCAGGTGGTGCTGGATGCGCGCGGCAAGGCTGTCGAGCAGGGCAGCGGCAGGTTGCTGGTGCAGCGCCCCGGAAAATTCCGCTGGGAATACACACCCGCCAATGTGGGTGCCGACGCCGGCCAGCTGCTGGTGGCCGACGGGCGCAACCTGTGGTTCTACGACAGGGATCTGGCGCAGGTCACCGTCAAGCCGGTCAGCGAGGCGCTGTCGTCCACGCCCATCGTGCTGCTGTCAGGCGATGCGGCGGCGCTGCGCGCCGCCTTCGATATCGCCACGGCGCCGCGCCGGGACAACCTGGATTGGGTGATCGTGCAGCCGCGCAATGCGGCGGCGGATTTCAGCCGCGCCGAGCTGGCCTTCCGCGGCAATGCGCTGGCGCGCATGGTGATCAGCGACAAGCTGGGGCAGACCGTCACGCTGCAGTTCTCGCGTCCGGCGCGCAATGCGACGCTGAACGCCGAGGAGCTGGGGTTCAAGGCACCGCCGGGGGTCGATGTGATCGGCACGGTGCAGCCTTGACTGCGCGCTGGCCGCACGCACGCATCTGGTACACCGTCGGCGTGCTGATGACGCTGGTCATCGTGGTGGTCAGTCTGGTGCCGCAGCGCGAGCTGCCCGATCTCAATGTCGGCGACAAGTACGAGCACTTCACGGCCTTCGTCGCGTTGACGCTGTGGTTCGGTGGTTTGCTCGAGCCGCGCCGTTACCTGCTGCTGGCGCTGCTGCTGCTGGTACTGGGCGGCGGCATCGAAGTGGCGCAGGGGCTGATGGGGCTGGGCCGCCAGGCCGATGTGCGCGATCTTTATGCGGACGGTGCCGGCATTGCAGTCGGACTGCTGCTGTGTCTGGTGGGTCTGCGCCACTGGGTGCGATGGATCGAGTGGTGGCTGAGCAGAAAATAGACGGCTGGCGACCGCTGGCTGACCGCATGCGGCCGCAGCGGCTCGAGGACTATGTCGGCCAGTCGCATCTGCTGGCGCCGGGCAAGCCGCTGTACGAGGCCATCGCGCGCCGGCAACTGCATTCGATGATCCTGTGGGGACCGCCGGGCACCGGCAAGACCACACTGGCCAGGCTGATCGCCGGCGCCTCCGATGCCGAATTCATTGCGCTGTCGGCGGTGCAGGCCGGCATCAAGGACATCCGTGAAGCGGTGGCGCGTGCGCGCCAGGTGGCGGCCGCGGGTCATGCCACGGTGCTGTTTCTCGATGAGGTGCATCGTTTCAACAAGACCCAGCAGGACAGTTTCCTGCCGCATGTCGAAGACGGCACGCTGACCTTCATCGGCGCCACCACCGAGAATCCGTCCTTTGAAATTGTCGGCGCACTGCTGTCCAGGGCCAGGGTCTATGTGTTGCGGGCGCTGGGCGCCGCCGATCTTCGCGGGCTGCTACAGCGCGCGTTGACCGACGCCGAACGCGGACTGGGCGCGCAGCAGCTGATCATCGAAGACGGGGCGCTGGATCTGCTGGCAGCGGCCGGCGATGGCGATGCGCGCCGTGCACTGAACATGCTGGAGCTGGCCGCGGGTCTGGCCGAGGCCGCGGCCAGCAACACCATCACCATGGTGCAGGCGCAGGAAGTGGCCAGTGGCGGCCGGCGGCGCTTCGACAAGGGCGGTGAGCAGTTCTACGACCAGATATCAGCGCTGCACAAATCCGTGCGCGGCTCGGATCCCGACGCGGCGCTGTACTGGCTGATGCGCATGCTGGACGGCGGCGCCGATCCGCACTATCTGGCGCGCCGCATCCTGCGCATGGCCGTCGAGGATATCGGACTGGCCGATCCGCGCGCACAGACGCTGGCGCTGGAGGCCTGGCAGATCTACGAACGGCTGGGCAGTCCCGAGGGCGAACTGGCGCTGGCCGAGACGGTGATCTATCTGGCCGTCGCGGCCAAGAGCAATGCGGTGTACACGGCCTTCGGCGCCGCGAAGAAGGACATCGAGAAATACGGCACGCTGGAGGTGCCGATGCAGCTGCGCAATGCGCCGACGAAGCTGATGAAGGAGCTGGGCTACGGTGAAGGGTATCGTTACGCGCATGACGAGCCCGGCGCTTTCGCGGCCGGCGAGCGTTATCTTCCCGAAGGCCTGCCCGCCAGACGTTATTATCAGCCCACTCCGCGCGGCCTCGAGATACGCATCGGCGAGGCGCTCGAGAAGCTGCGGCAACTGAACAGCAAGAAGTGAACAGAGCATGATCGATCCGAAGCAATTGCGGGCGGCGCCCGAGGCCGTGGCCACCAATCTGGCACGGCGCGGCTATCAGCTGGACGTGGCCGCACTGCAGGCGCTGGAGGAAAAGCGCCGGCACTGGCAGGTGGAATCCGACCGCCTGCGCGCCGAACGGAACAGCCATGCCAAGGCAGTCGGGCAGGCCAAGGGTCGCGGCGAAGACATTGCGCCGCTGCTGGCGCGCGGCGAGGCTTTGACGCACGAGGTGGCCGATACCGATGCGGCGCTGGCTGCGGTGCAGGGCGAACTGGATGCCTGGCAGCTGAGTCTGCCCAATCTGTTGCAGGACTCGGTGCCTGAAGGGCGCGACGAGACCGCCAATATCGAAGTGCGTCGCTGGGGCGAGCCGCGCGTGCTGTCGTTCAAGCCGCGCGATCACGTCGAAGTGGGCGAGGCGCTGGGCGGTCTCGATTTCGAAGCCGCCGGCCGCATCTCCGGCGCGCGCTTCGTGGTGATGCGTGGCGCGGTGGCGCGGCTGCATCGCGCACTGGCGCAGTTCATGCTCGATCTGCACACATCGAAACATGGCTACACCGAAGTGCAGGTGCCGTACCTGGTGCCGTCCGCGGCGCTGACCGGCACCGGCCAGCTGCCGAAATTCGAAGCGGATCTGTTCGCACTGCGCGGCGATCAGCAGTTCTACCTGATCCCCACCGCCGAAGTGCCGGTGACCAATCTGGTGCGCGAGCAGATCATCGCCGCCGAAGCGCTGCCGCTGAAGTTTGTCGCGCACACACCCTGCTTTCGTTCCGAGGCCGGCGCCTACGGTCGCGATACGCGCGGCATGATCCGCCAGCATCAGTTCGACAAGGTGGAACTGGTGCAGATGGTGCGGCCGGCCGATTCCAATGCCGCGCTGGAAGAACTGACCGGGCACGCCGAAGCCGTGCTGCAGGCGCTGGAGCTGCCGTATCGCGTGGTGGCGCTGTGCGCCGGCGATGTGGGTTTCGCCAGCGCCAAAACCTACGACCTCGAGGTGTGGCTGCCCTCGCAGCAGAAGTACCGCGAGATTTCATCCTGCAGCAATTGCGAGGCTTTCCAGGCGCGGCGCATGCAGGCCCGCTGGCGCAATCCCGAGGGCGGCAAACCGGAACCGCTGCATACGCTGAATGGCTCCGGCGTCGCGGTCGGCCGTGCCATGGTGGCGGTGCTCGAGAATTATCAGAACGAGGATGGTTCGGTGAGCGTGCCGCGCGTCCTGCGTCCTTATCTTGGCGGCCAGGAGCGGATCACCGCCTGAGGCCGTCTCTGTCGCTGAGCGTCAGGGAGCGGCGCCGGTCTTCAGCGGATAGCCCGCATCGCGCCAGGCCTGCATGCCGCCATCCAGTGCCGCGGCGCGCGTGAAGCCCATGTCGCGCAGCGTCGCGGCGGCCAGCGTGGAGATGCGGCCGAACTCGCAGCAGGTGAGGATGCGACGGGTCGGGTCCGGCAGATCCTGATTGACGCGCAGTTCGAGCTGGCCGCGCGGCAGCAGCTGCGCACCGGGCACATGACCGGCCTCGTAGGCATCGCGTTCGCGCACGTCGACCACCACCAGCTCCGGATCGCCGGCCTCGATGCGCGATTTCAGTTCGGCCAGCGACACGAAAGGCACGCGCGCCGCGGCATCGGCCAGCATCTGCGCCACCGTCCGGCCGCCGCTCATGTTGGTGCGCAGCGCCTCGGTGATGTGCTTCGGCATCGACAGGTTCAGGTTGTTCAGCAGCTCGACGAAGTCCGCGCGTACGGTCTTCTGCAGCCGCGGGTTGCTGGCGCGCTCCTCGCCGATGGTGGAATGGTTGCGGCCCTTGTAGTCGTGCGCCGGATAGACCAGCAGGGCGTCGTCGAGCTTCAGTAGCACACCGAACAGGCTGTCGTACAACGCATCGGGGTCGCCGCTGGGCAGATCGGTGCGCCCGGTGGCACCGATCAGCAGCGTGTCGCCGGTGAAGATGCGGTCTTCGACCCGCAGGCACATCGAATCGCGGGTGTGTCCCGGCGTGTGCAGGGCCTGCAGCCGCAGCTTGCCCACCGCCAGCATATCGCCATCGCTGAGGTGCATATCGACGAAGGGTGCCGGACTCGCGCGGTGCATCACCACCGGCACATTCAGTCGCTGCGCCAGTGCGCGAGTGGCAGTGAAATGATCGGCGTGGGTGTGCGTATCGACCAGGTAGTGGATGCGCAGTCCATCGCGCGCCGCCAGTGTCAGGTAACGATCGAGCTGGCTGAGTTCCGGATCGATCAGCACCGCCGCGCAGCTGTCGGTGCAACCGACCAGGTAGGACTGGCAACCGCCGGTGGCAATCTGTTCGAAGATCATGAGCGCGAGTATAGAATAGCGCCGGCTTCAGGACCGCATGCGGAAGGGTGGCAGAGCGGTTGATTGCACCAGTCTTGAAAACTGGAGACCCTTTACGGGGTTCGTGAGTTCGAATCTCACCCCTTCCGCCAATTGCGGGTCTCGCGCCGGCTCAAATGGTACGGGAAATGCTGAAAAGGCATTGAAACTCAGGGTTTCGATTCTCGCAGCGTCTCTCAAGCTCTCGGTATGTCTCAACGAAGTGTGGGTACTTTTGAGTGTATCTGCACTGTTGGCTACTGGGAGATACCCAAAAAATGCTCAAAAACAGCCATATTTTCAGTGCGAAATGCACAGGCAAACCCCGAAAGCTCTTCGATGTCAGAGGGTTGTATCTGAAGCTGATGCCCAACGGTGGGAAATGATGGCGCTTCAACTACCGGTTTAACGGCAAGGCGAAAACGCTGGTGCTCGGAACATATCCGGACGTGTCGTTGGCCAAGGCCAGGGAGCGCTACCATGAGGCAAGAAGGCTACTGGTTGATGGCGTAGACCCGGGCGCCGTGAAGCAGGCTGTCAGCCAGGATTTCGAGACCGCGGCCAAGGCATGGCTTGCCCATTGGCAAACGGGCCATAGCGAGCGCTACGTGGGCTATGTCGTCGCGCGGCTGGAGGGCGACATTTTTCCGGAGATCGGTTCCCGGCCGATATCGGAGCTGACTCCCTCGAACTTTCGGGATGCGGCGAGGAAGATCGAGCAGCGGAACGCTCCGGAGATCGCCCCGGCGGCTGCTCCAGAGCTGCGGGCAGATCCTGCGTTACGCCGTGGCCAATGATCTTGTTTAGCGCAACCCGGTCGCGGACGCGAGGTCAGGCGACAGTTTCAAACCCCGCAAGAAGCGCAACTACCCCCGGATAACTGCTCGGGAGCTGCCTGAGCTGCTGCGAGCTATCGACGGGTATGCGGGTGGCGAGCACACGCGCTTGGCCCTGCAGCTCATGGCACTGACATTCGTGCGGACCTCCGAGTTGATCCGTGCCAAGTGGCCAAAATTCGATCTCAAGGTGTCTCGCTGGGACATTCCGGCCGAGCGGATGAAGATGAAAACGCCGCACGTGGTCTTCCTGGGTAGCCAGGCCAAGGCGATCCTGGAAAAGCTCAAGGTGATTTCAATGGGCCGATAGCAATGCGCTGCGGGACTGGCGCCGTGCGTGAACCGCTCGAAAAGTTCCGCAATGATCTTGGTCTGCGTGGGCTCAATTTCGAGTCGTGAGCCGATTCGCTTGATTCGGCCGTAGGCGTCCTTTGCGATCTTTCTGGCTACCTCCACCACCCGATTGGCCGGAGGGCCGGCCACCAGCCAGTATCCCTCCAAGTACCGCTCGATCTGACCTCGAAAAGGGTCGCGCGCCACACCTACCCAAGCCCACAAGTTGCGAGCAGGTCATTCGCTCCAGCGGCGCGGCAGTCCAGTCGGATGGACATGTAGGATTATCCAAGAATATGAAGCAGATAAATTTAGAGTATATAATTCTGAACATTTCATTATGTAAATCATACGAGTACACGCGAAATAAGTCGCAAAATATTGGAATATATATGCCAAAATTGAAAGGGACAACAATGTCGACGTTTTCTGACCTCTGGCCTGACAAGAAGTCAAGTTTGTCCCGTGTGGGCAGTCGCCACTCGAGCGACTCATGTATTTTCGGAGGATATTCCTATTAAATAAGTGATTCTAAGAATCTGAGGATCACCAGCCCAAGCCCACAAGTTGCGAGCAGGTCATTCTCTCCGGCGGCGCGGCAATCCAGTCGGATGGACTAATTGGTCTACCTGTAGCGAAGAACGTATAGAGATATATGGATAAATTCGTTGACTTTCCGAACCTAACTCGGCTACATTCCAACTCCCTCAGTTTTCTTTGCGTGCGAGGTGGATGGGTATGGAACCGAATCGGATGGCTGAACACGCAAAGACCGCGCGCGATGCCGTCGCGGAGCTCGAGGAACCCTTCAAGAGCGAAGCGTTCAAGATCATTTTGCAGCAGCTGGTTAGTGGCGGACATGTCGCCCCACCTGTTGCGAGCCAGCGCAAGGCACAGCCGAAGGCAGCGGCGTCGCTCCGCAAGAAGGGCGCTGGGGGCAAGAAGGAAAGGGCGGCTGCCGGCCCGTCCGCGCTGAACTTAGGCGTCGAGGACATAAAAGCCCTCAAAGCCTACAGCGAGGGGTTTGATCTAAACGGCACGGAGCAAGTCGCGTTCGTTCTTGCCAACTTCGCGCGCGAACACACAGAGCTTGAGTCCGTAGCGGCCGCAGACATTGCCTATCTGCATCGGCTGTTGATCTCGCAGAAGGTGAAGGTCGTCGCCGCCAACAAAGTTTCCGATTGGACGCGAGCTTTGTCCTGGCTCACCGCCCCTTCGCGGCGCAAAGAGTGGTTAACCAAGACTGGCAATGGCTACTCGGTGTCCAACAGCGGACTGCTGCGATGGAATGAACTGCAGGAAGAAAGAGAGAAAGCCTAGGACTAGGTTCGAATCATGGCAACCGCGAATATTCAGCTACCTGATGGCACTAAGGTCACCATCGATGGTACCCCGGAAGAGATTTCGAAGGTGCTCGAGCTCTATCGTCCGAAGGCTCTTGTGAGCGATCTGACAATGATCGAGCGCGTGCAAAAAAAGAGCCGCGCCTCGAACGGAGCCACGCCGTACCTGCGAGAACTGATTGACGAAGACTTCTTTGCCGAGCGCCGTTTGTTAGCGGATGTCCAACAGAGGCTTGAAGACCTAGGGCACATCTTTCCGTTAAACCAATTATCGACGCCTCTGCGCCGGCTCGTAGTCAGTAGGCAACTGCGCAGGCTAAAAGACGGGCGAAATTGGGTGTACGTACACGCTAGCTAGGGATCCCGGGTAATGATTGATGAATCTGAGCTCAAAGAACTGGTGCACACACCGGGAATCTCGAACCAGAACCGACTGCTCCTTTGTCTAGCAGTCGCGCCTGTCGGGCCACGCAAGGAAGGCACTCTCCGTTCAATGGTTGTCAACACGGGCGTCATCAACGCCAGCAAGTTGAATATTGCGGAGTATCTGGCGCGGGCGCGGACTGCCGGCTTGGCGCGGAAGCTGCCCGTCGGGTGGGAGTTGACCAAACCTGGAGCCGAGCGCGTAACAGGTCTAGTTAAACGAGACACGGTGGGCGAGGCGCCCGCAGAGCCGATTAAACGGCTGCGTGAGCACTTAAAGTTGATCAAGAAGGACGAGACACGCGCCTTCGTCGAGGAAGCCGTCCAATGCGCCGAGCGCAAGCTGTTCCGCTCCGCCGTGGTGTTGTCGTGGATAGGCGCGGTGGCTGTGCTCCACGACTACGTTATTGCGAACAAGCTGGCAGAGTTTAATGCCGAAGCCCTTGCGCGCTTTCCGAAATGGAAGGCTGCGACAACCGGTGATGAGTTGGCGGCTATGACGGAGGCAAATGTTCTCCTGGTGTTGCAGGCGATATCGGTGATCGGCAAGAACGTTCGCGAAGAGCTGGAAGCGTGCTTGAAGTACCGCAATGCGTGTGGGCACCCGACCTCGCTAAAAATTGTTGAAACTCGCGTCGTCGCGCATGTCGAGACCTTGATGGCGAATGTTTTCGAGAATTACTGACTTGCATTCGGAGTTGTCAGGCAGGCCGTCATGATGACCGGATTTGTCAGGCGAGGCCGGTGGTCAGTAGGCTCGGGCTCACCGTAAGGTCCATTGTGCGTACATGATCGGGCAGAGAAGGCGGTTTGAAAGTAGTATCCGCAAAGAATGCCGACCCTCGTTCAACAAAACCCGTGGTTGCGTGATCCCATCAGTCGGGAGAAAGCCCTGCGCGTAGCCGCGGCCAGTTCTTCTGCCGTGGAAGGTATTCGCAAGCCCTACGGCGACGGGGCGAAGATCAACGGGAGTCTCCGAAAGTCCCGGAAGCCCGCCGGATCGCGTCCGTAAAGCAGGCCTGCATCGGGGCGTAGTCCCTGTCCAGCGCGCCATGAATTGCGGCGACGTACCGCCGCTTGCCACGGCCCGCGAACCCCCAGAAATCGAGCGTTGGCATTCCCGCCTGCATGGCCATTAGCAGTGCCAGCAGACGCGCGCAGCGCCCGTTACCTTCCCGGAATGGATGGATCAAGACCAGTTCGGCGTGTGTGCGGGCGAGCGCCGCGGCCAGCCGCAGCGGGTCCATGCCGGCGCAAGGCGTTTCCTTGGCAAGTACGGTGCGTCCGTAGTCCTGCATGAGACGCGGCACGCGGTCGGCCGCCGCAAACAGAAACCCGGCGCGGGAGATGTTGACGGCGCGATATTCGCCCGCCCAAGCGTATATGCCGCCCAACCAGCGGCGATGTAATTCGCGGATATCCTCGGCTGTGAATCGGTGCTGGATGTCGTAGTTGCTGATTGCCCAGACCTGCACGGCATCGAGTGCCTGGGATTCGGCGAACTGCATGTCGCCCACGCGCCGGATGTCGAGCAGGTTTCGCAGCACTCGCCCGCGCGAACCCGGTTCGAACTCACCTTCCGGCCCTGACTCGTAACGTCTGCTCATAATTCGGGATTATGATGCGCCCCGGAGCCGAGAGCAGTCTCGGCCGGCAGGGGTGTGGTGAATTCCTGAAGGCGAGCAGCGAGGGTACTTCTTAGGGTATCGAAATCTGCCGCCGGGAATTTCCACCCCGAGATCAGCAGCTTGCGGACCGGTTCGAATCCCACCCCTCCGCCAGAATCAAAAGCTTGTGAACGTGCGTCACTTATTGCCGATTCTCGTGCGATGGCATCGTCGGCGTGGGCTGCTGCTTCTTGCTTGTCTGCCCGATCGGTCTACCGGGATAAAGACAAACCTGTCAAACCCACCAAATTTTCACCCTGTAACCAACAGTCCCGCCAATCGACAATGCCGCACGAGCCGCCAGACCGAGCCACTATCCACCATGCGTATAATGAAGCCCCAAATCGAAGCGGCACCACCCATGTCACCTTACGACATCACTGCCTACTCGCCTGACAACCGCCAAGTGCTGATAGTAGAGGTCAAATCCGGCAAGGATAGTGATCCCCAGCAGCTTGAGCGCGTCCGACAAGCACTGATGAGCGTAATCGAAGCACAGAGCGTGCAGTTTTTCGTGCTCGCCCAGCGAAACGGTTTATTTCTATGGAAGAAGGGCGCTAGTACAGGTACCGATGCCGAGTTCGCGCCCGTGAAGGGCCTGCTTCGCGAATATGCCGCCTCGTTGCCCGATCAGGAAGAGATCATTCGCAAGCCCGGCTTGGAAATGGTTATCCATGCATGGCTCGATGACCTCGCGCTCGGCATACGCCAGCCGAAACCGGATTCCGAAGCAGATCAACTGCTCGTCAAGACTGGAATTTACGACCAGATTCGACAGGGCAGGGTGGTAATGGAATCTCGTCCGTGATCGTCTCCGTCGAAACCAACTTCATACTCGAGCTAGCCCTACAACAACAAGAAGCCGACCAAGCGGACGCCATACTCCAACTTGCCGAAGCCAAACGGATTCAACTCGTGATTCCCGCCATCTCCTTCGCGGAGGCTTACTCGAAACTTATAGCGCTATCGAAGAAACGAAACCGTCTTCACCAGGATCTTCGAACCGAAATCAAGCAAATGGCGCGATCGCAACCCTACGCCGAGCTTGAACAGACTTCCAAGAGCATCGCCGACGCCCTCGTATCCTGTACCACGGTTCACGCCAGCCAACTGTCGAAAACGGCCGATCGCCTCCGCGCCTGCGCCCAGGTCATCCCGCTCACTGCGAAGGTGATTTTCGAGATGTCGTTCCTGGAGCCTATTTTCGAACTCGAATCTGGTGACGCGTTCGTGTACGCATCGATACACGAATATCTGAAAGAGGTCGGACGCCCGCGCAGCCTATTCGTGACCAAAGATAAGGACTTCCAGCAGACAGCTGAATACCTCGCTGCCGTCGGCGGCGACCTTATACTCGGCTTCGGAGCTGCCCTCGCGAAGATCAAATAGGCCGCATTCCTGCACAGGCTGGTCGGAGCGGTGAACCCGATACGGCATGACGATCTCCCATTGGCGGCAGGGCGATCAGCATACAGAAACAAGCACTTGCATCAATCGCATGCTGCGCGCTTGTCTGAAGCACCGCCGGCATCGGAACATTCCTCATGGCACACGATCATGCACATGCCGTAACCCGGGAGGGACACACCCGACCGTTGTGGATCGCGCTGGCTCTGAGCGGCGCATTCATGGTGGTGGAGGTGGTGGCCTCCATGCTCACCGGAAGCCTGGCGCTGTTGTCCGATGCCGCGCACATGTTCACCGATTCGGCGGCGCTGGCGGTATCGCTGGTCGCTGTGCGGATCGCGCAGCGGGCGGCAGATCGCAAACGCACCTTCGGCTACTACCGTTTCGAGATTCTGGCGGCGGCGTTCAATGCGGTGCTGCTGCTGATCGTGGCTGCCTACATTCTGTATGAAGCCTGGCAGCGGTTTCGCGCCCCTGCGCCGATCGGTTCCACCGGCATGCTGGCGGTCGCCGTCGTGGGCCTGGCCGTCAACCTGGTCAGCATGCGGCTGCTGCGTGCGGGCAGCGAGTCGAACCTCAACGTCAAGGGCGCCTATCTGGAGGTGTGGAGCGACATGCTCGGCTCCATCGGCGTGATCGTCGCAGCATTGCTGATCCGGTTCACCGGAACCTTGTGGATCGATCCACTGATCGCCTGCCTCATCGGGCTGTGGGTGGTTCCCCGCACATGGCTGCTGCTCAGGGAAGCCCTCAACATTCTGCTGCAGGGCGCTCCCCGCGGCATGAATCTGCAGCAGATGGAAGATGCCCTGCAGGCGGTGCCGGGTGTCGTCGAAGTCCACGACCTGCATGTCTGGTCGCTGACCAGCGGCAAGCACGTGCTGTCAGTGCATGTGGTTGCCGATCTCGAGCACAGCACGGAGCAGCAGGTACTTGCAGCTGTGACGGCGTCCGTGGCTCGTTTTGACATCCACCATACGACCACCCAGATCGAGGCGAAGGGCTTTCATTGCCGCGATCCAGCGTGAGATGAATCGGCGCTGGCCTTCAGCTCAGCTCCGGCGCCGCCGCCAGGCCGAACAGTGCGAGCAAACCCCAGACCGCAAGCGCCATACCACCGCAGAGATAGAGCACAAGGAAGAAATGGAAGGCCACGGGAGTGTCGTCGCGAGTCGGACGATAGGGTTTCCACCCGGCGGAGCCGGCAGGCAGCACACCGGAGCGATAGCCCCGCCACGCGACGGCAAGTACTCCGGCGCCGAACAGAACCAGGACCAGTGCTCCGAGCGTGCGCGGCATGGCTACGTCTCCGCGCCCATGAAGCGGCGCGCGAGTTTGAGCGCGCCGATGCATGCCAGTGCGACGACGGCGGCCATCAGGATTTCAAAGGGCCACAGGTTGTGCGAGGTCGGGTCGCGCGCGGTATCGACGATGATCCGCAACACGACGAACCCCATCACGCATACGGGCACTGCGGCGGCGATCTTCCAGCCACCGCGCCATTTCCAGGCGCTGCGCAGTGGTATCACGATGCCGGCAACCAGCAGTGCGACGATGACAAGCATGAATCCGCTGAACAGGGTCACGTCGCCGGCCGGCACCGGTTCACTGGCGCGCCGTGCAGCATCCTCCGCGTAGCGCGCCTTTTCGACGGCGAGCAGCTCCTCGACCCATTGCGGCGCGGGCCCGGCCGAATCAGGCCCGTCAGTCCAGTGCAATCGCACCGGATGGCGGCTCAGCTCCCATTCCCGAAAGGGCTTGCCGCCGCCGGCCATGATCCGCACCTCATCGACGTCGCCGGTACCGGTCAGCGCAAACCAGCCGAGGGCCTCACCGGAGCCAACGTAGCTCAGCGACGCATTGGACAGCACCTTTCTGACCTGAACGCCATGGAGATACGGGCGAACCCACAGACTGATCGGCTCGTCCGTGGTGTGTGCGATGCGTATCCAGAAGTTTTCCTGGTGCCCGAGCGTCGCATTCGCCGCTGGATGCGTCTGTATGACTTCCGCGCTGGACGCTGCGTGCGCGGCTGGAGCCGCGCCAAACCACAGTATGACCATCGGGAGCAGCATGAATCCGCGTACGCTAACAGGCATGATAGCCCTCCGCTGTTGAGTGGAAAATATGGCCGAATCCTGCATCGCTGCGTGACGGGAGTCACAGCAGGCGATAATCGCAACAATATGACGCACTCTGGAGATAACGATGAATACCGATTCTCTTGCCGCGCTACTGCCTCGGGAACTGACGCAGCTGCGCCATCAACCGCTGTTTGCCTTCACGCTGGACATCAACCCGCCGCGCGTGATCGGTGCCACGCCGGGGCATGATCGGCGCATCGGCGAGATTACCGGCGGGCGCTTCGAAGGCGAGAAACTGCGCGGACGCATACTTTCCGGCGGCAACGACTGGCAGTCGCTGCGGGCGGATGGAGCCACCAGCATCAATGTGCGGCTGGTGATGGAGACCGATGATGGCGCGCTGATCGGCATGACCTATACCGGTGTGCGCCACGGGCCGAAGGAAGTGCTGGCCCGTATTGCGCGCGGCGAGAACGTGAACCCGTCGGAATACTATGCGCGCGTCACGATTTACTACGAAACGGCGTCGGAGAAATACGGCTGGCTCAATCGCATCGTGTCGGTGGCTTCGGGCCATCGCATTGCCGGCGGGGCGATCTACCAGGTGTTCGAAATCCTTTAGTCGCTATTCGCGCAGATTCATCAGGCTGGCATTGCCGCCGGCCGAAGTGGTGTCCACCGACACCACGCGCTCGGTGCAGAAGCGCTGCAGATAGTGCGGGCCGCCGGCCTTGGGGCCGGTGCCCGACAGTCCTTCGCCGCCGAACGGCTGCGAACCCACCACGGCGCCGATCATGCTGCGGTTCACATAGAGATTCCCCACGTGGGCCCGTTCGCGCACCCGTTGCTGCGTGCCCTGCAGGCGGCTGTGCAGACCCATGGTCAGCCCGTAGCCGCTGGCGTTCAGTGCCTCCAGCAGCGCCGGCAGTTCATCGGCCTGCCAGCGCACCACATGCAGCAGCGGTCCGAAAACTTCCTGCTGCAGATCGCCGGGGGCGTCCAGCTGCAGCAGTGTCGGGGCCACATGGCAGCCTGTGAGTCCCGCCTCCAGCGGCGCGCTGTACAGCACGCGATCGCGATGCGCATCGAGCCAGGCGATGATGCGGTCGCGGGCGGCGTCGTCGATCAGCGGACCCACGTCGGTGCTTTCATCGGCCGGATCGCCGATGCGCAGCTCGGCCATTGCACCGCGCAGCAGCTCCAGCACCGGTTCGCTGATCTCCGACTGCAGGCACAGCAGGCGCAGCGCCGAACAGCGCTGGCCCGCGGAGCGAAAGGCCGAGGCGATCACATCGTCCACCACCTGCTCGGGCAGCGCGGTGGAATCGACAATCATGGCGTTGATGCCGCCGGTCTCGGCGATCAGCGGCACCAGCGGTCGCCGCGGATTCTCGAGCAGCTGCAGCGCGATGCGGCGCGCCGTGGCGGTGGAACCGGTGAAGGCCACACCGGCCACGCGTGCATCGGCCACCAGCGCGGCACCCGCATCGGCGCCACCGATTACCAGCTGCAACACATGCGCCGGCAGGCCCGCCTCGCGGAAGCGGCGCAGCGCTTCGTGCGCAATCAGCGGCGTTTGCGGCGCCGGCTTGGCCACCACAGTGTTGCCGCACACCAGCGCGGCTGCCAGCTGGCCGGTGAAGATGGACAGCGGAAAATTCCACGGGCTGATGCAGGCGAATACGCCGCGCGGCGCCAGCCGCAGCCGGTTCAGTTCGCCGGTGGGACCGGGCAGCGCCACTTCCTGCAACTGCTGCCGTGCCTGCAGCGCGTAGTAGCGACAGAAGTCCACCGCCTCGCGCACTTCGCCCAGTGCATCGGTGCGGGTCTTGCCGGCCTCGCGGATCAGCAGCGCCATCAGTGCGGTGCGATCGCGTTCCAGCAGGTCGGCGGTGCGCTCCAGCAGCGCGGCGCGCCGTTCCACCGGTTCATCGGCCCAGGCGTCGCGGGCCTGCCAGGCAGCGGTGACGGTGGCGGCGATGCCGGCCGCATCGTCATCGCGTACGAAGCGCGGCGGATGGTGTTGCCAGTGCCGGGTGAATTCCTGCGCCAGTGCATCGAGCACGCGACGATCCGCCAGATCCAGACCGAGCGAGTTGCGCCGGCCCGGATAGAGGTCCGGCGGCAGCGGTATCGATGGATGCGGGGCGTAGTCCGCTGCGCGCAGTTCGTCCAGCGGATCGATCAGCAGCGACTGTTCGGGAATGGAGCGGTCGCCGAGCTGGTGCACGAAGCTGCTGTTGGCGCCGTTCTCGAGCATGCGGCGCACCAGGTAGGCCAGCAGGTCGCGGTTGCAACCCACCGGCGCGTAGACGCGGCAGGGCAGTCCGCTGCGCTGCCGGACCTGCGCATACATGGCCTCGCCCATGCCATGCAGTCGCTGGAATTCCACATCGCGCCGCGCGCCGATCCAGCCCAGCAGCGTGGCGACGCTCAATGCATTGTGGGTGGCGAAGGCCGGTCGCAGCGAGGGTGTACGCAGCAGCCGGCGCGCGCAGGCCAGGAAGCTGACATCGGTGGCCGCCTTGCGCGTGTAGACCGGGTAGTCGCCGACACCCTGTTGCTGGGCCTGCTTGATCTCGCGGTCCCAGTAGGCGCCTTTTACCAGACGGATGCCCAGCTGGCGGCGGCTGGACTGCGCCAGCGCGTCGGCCCAGTCGATGACGGCCAGCGCACGCTTCTGATAAGCCTGCACCGCCATGCCCAGTCCATCCCAGCCGCGCAGCGAGGGTAATTTTGCCACGGCGGCAATGATGTCCAGCGACAGTTCGAGACGCTCGGATTCCTCGGCATCGATGGTCAGCCCGATGCCGGCCTGCGCGGCCCGCAGCGCCAGCGTCTCCACGCGTTCCACCAGCTGCGGCACGCAATAGCTGCGTTGCGCTGTTTCATAGCGTGGGTGCAGCGCCGACAGTTTTACCGACACGCCATGACGCTGTGCCGGTTCGGCGCTGGCGGCCCGGCCCACGGCGGCGATTGCGGCGTCATAGGCCAGCAGGTAGCGCTGCGCATCGGCCGCGCTGCGCGCCGCTTCGCCCAGCATGTCGAAGGAACACAGCAGCGACTGGTCGGCGGCATGGGTCAGCGCTGCATCGATGGTTTCGCCCAGCACGAAGTGGCCGGCGATGCGCCGCACCGCGACGCCGGTGGCCGCGCGCATCAGCGGCAGACCGGCGCGCGCCAGCAGCGCCCGCAGCGGTCCGCCTTCATCGGCCAGCAGGCGTTGACTCAGCGCCAGGCCGAAGTTCACCGCATCAACCACCGCTGGCGCGTCGTCATCGTCATCCGCGGTCGTTTCGGGCAGCCGGCCCAGCTTGTCGCGCACCAGCAGGTTCGCGGTGAACGTATCGGGGATGCGCAGATACGCCTCGGCCAGCGACAGTAGCGCCAGCCCTTCAGCGCTGCTGAGCCCGAACTGCTGCAGCAGCGCCGGCACCCACTCGACCTCGGCGCTGCGCGAAGCATGGATCAGCTCCCGTGCGATGCGCTGGGCGGCAGCGCGCTCGTCCGCGCCGGTCGCCGCGCTCTGCGCCAGCTGTGGCAGCCAGGCAGGCTCGGCGATCCGATGCTGCTCGGTCAGGTTGGGGCGCGTTGCGGCGAAGTCCGTCACGGACGCATAGGCCCCGCGAAATTCAGTCGCGAGCACAGCGGCTCGAAACCACAGCGGTGCATGTTGATCAGCGAGGGATTGGGTTCGTTGGCGATGGGCTCGCCGGTCTCGGTGATGATGTGGCGACAACCCGCTGCCTGTGCGGCGGCGATACGCGCCAGCATCAGATTGGCATGCGCGCCGCGCCGGCGGTGCGAGGGCAGCACGCCACCGACACCCAGCCAGGCGCAATCGCCTTTGATGAACAGCATGCCGCCGCCGATCAGCGTGCCGCGCTCTTCGGCGACAAAGCACTGCCAGCCGGGCCGCGCCGCCATCGCGGCCAGCCAGTTCTGCATGAACGGCGGCATGCCGAAAGCCTGCGTGACCACGGTTGCCATCTGCGTGTATTCAGCTGGGCGCGCCGGGCGGATCAGGATGTCGGTGGGAATGATGGGCAGCGCACCGCCGGCATGGCGCACCTTGATCCAGCTGCGACGAGGCGGAGGCGCATAGCCGCGCGCGCGCAGCTGCATCACCAGATCCTGCGCGTGCGCGCCCGGCGACACGTGCAGCCAGTAATGGCGCGCGCCCACCGCCTGGTAGCGGGCGGTGATGGCATCCAGCAGCGCTGCATCGGGCGGGCGGTGCAGACCCAGTCCGATGGCGCGGTTGAACAGCGCCTCCGGAATGCCGCGCGCCATCAGCAGCGTAATGCCTTCGTGCTCTTCGACTTCGATGCCGCCCGGCAGGCCGGCGAGGCCAGCGGCTGCCCGATACATGTCGCGGAAGGCCGCGGCTTCGATCCCGTCGCCCAGTGCTATCAGCGACGGCGAGGTGGGCGGGTTCATTGACAATATATATGACCGTGCCGCACCGGTTTCAACCGCCACAACTGTCGGCTGGTTCCCGGGCCGCGCGGGGCCGATTGCTATACTGCCGGCGCATTGTGCGTGGGAGGCTGCGATGATCCTGTTGATCGTCATACTGGCCATTTCACTGGTGGCCTTTGTCTACTTCGTCGGCATCTACAACGGGCTGGTGGCACTGCGCGAGCGCGTCAAGCAGGCCTGGTCCAACATCGATGTGCTGCTCAAGCAGCGGCATGACGAACTGCCCAAGCTGGTCGACACCTGCCGGCAGTACATGCAGTACGAGCAGGCCACGCTGGAAAAGGTGATGCAGGCGCGGGCCGCCGTGCATCAGGCGCGCGACGCCGGCAATGTGGCGGCGCTGGGCGGCGCCGAGCAGCAATTGCGCGTCGGCCTCGGCCAGCTGTTCGCGCTGGCCGAAAATTATCCGCAGCTGAAGGCCAATGAATCCTTCCAGCAGCTGCAGTCGCGCATCAGCGCACTCGAGGAATCCATCGCCGACCGGCGCGAGTTCTACAACGAGCAGGTGCAGCTCAACAACACGCGCATCGACCAGTTTCCGGACCTGCTGATCGCGCGTCGCTACGGATTCGGCGCCAAGGCGCTGCTGGAATTCGACGCCGGCGAAAAGGCCGACGTGGATGTCGGCGCGCTGTTCAGGTCGTAGCGCAGCTCGCGGTCACTCGTGGCCGAGCCGCTGTTCTGGAAACTGGCGCTGATCGCCGCCGAGCCGCTGCTGTTCTGGTTCGGTTTCCGCTGGTGGCGGCGCGCACGACTCATTGAAGACACGCCCACCTCGCGCATACGTTCGGCGGCGCAGGGCTATGTCGAACTGAGCGGCCGCGCGCAGCTGCCGGCCGGCAGCGAAGTGCTGTCGCCGCTGTCGCGCCGGCCCTGCGTGTGGTGGCAGTTCCGCATCGAGCAGAAGCGCCGCAGCGGGCGCAACACGCGCTGGCAGACCATCAACAGCGGCATCAGCCCGACACCTTTCCTGCTGGTGGATGAGACGGATACCTGCCTGGTCAATCCGCTCGGCGCCGAAGTGTTCCCGGCCGACAAGTCCACCTGGTACGGCAGCAGTCCGTGGCCCAACTCGGTCGAGGCGGGATTCTTCGGACGCTTCGCCGCGGACTATCGCTACACCGAGCACCGCATCTACCAGCATGAACGTGTCGATGCGATCGGCGAGTTCCGCAGTCTGGGCGGCGTGCGCGCCACCGACGCCGAACAGCGCAGCGCCGAATTGCTGCGGCAGTGGAAGCAGGATCAGCCGGGGCTGCTGCAACGTTTCGATGAAAACCGCGATGGCCTGCTGAGCCAGAAGGAATGGGAGACGACGCGGCGCGCGGCCCGTCGTCAGGTCGATACCACGGCCATCGAGGCAGCAGTGCCGCAGCATCATGTGCTCGGCAGACCGGCCGGCGATCAGCCCTTTCTGCTGGCGGCCTGCGAGCTGGGGCAGGTGGCGCGGCGCTACCGCTGGTGGGCGCGCGGCATGCTGGCCGCGTTTGTCGTCGTGGCTGGTGTGCTGGCCATGCTGTGGCTGGGATAAAAGTCGACGGCGGTTCGCAAACCGGCTTGATATAGTTGGTGTGCGGCTACGCTGAAGACTGCCTGTCCCAGTGAGCTGAGCGCAAATGTGCTCGGCGGAAGAAGGGATTCTTGACCGGCAAGCATGTATGTGACGCGAGCTTTGGAGCCGGGCCTATATATTCGCGACATCGGCGATTCATTGGGACTGTGCGAGTTGTTGCGTCTCGATTGAACAGGTATTGCTGTAGATGCGTGGCGATGCGAGCCAATCCGGCGTACTGGTGCTGGGCGATTACCGGCAGTCACTGACTGTTGCGCGCTCTTTGCATGCGGCAGGAATGCATGTCATTGCTGGTCGGTCGGATCGTCGCACCGTGCTGGAGTGGTCGCGTTGTGTTGCCGAAGTCTGGCGCCACCCGCCCATTGCAGAGCAACAGGAGTTCGTCGAGGCGCTGACGGTGCTCTGCAGGCGCACCGATCTGCAGGCAATATTTCCGGTTGGCGACCGGGAGATCGAGCTGGTTGTGCCGCTGGCCCGGCAACTGCCGGTGGTCGTCGTAGCCGCATCTGCACCAATTATCGAAATCTGCCTCAGCAAATCAGCGCTGTTGGGTTTGGCCGACCAATGCTGCGTGCCAAATCAACCATGGGAATTTGTGGCCAGTGCCGCGGGGCTTGCAGGCGCCGCGTCGCGGGTGGGATTCCCGGCAGTGCTCAAGCCGGATAAACATGCCAGCGGCACTCTGGGTTTCAAGGCCGCCATCCTGCCAGACATCGATGAACTGCAAACGCTCGCAGCGCGTATTGAATTTCCGTCCAGCGGCATGGTGCTTCAGCGGCTGGGGCAGGGGAAACGCCACAACATGTACTTTGTGGCGATCAAGGGGCAAATGCTCGGCTGCGCTCAATTTGTCATTCATCGGACTGATCGACCAGACGGCACCGGCCTCGCGGTTGAGGGTGAGTCTGTTGCGCTGATGCCGGACCTGGAAGTCTGGACCCGAGCGCTGGTTGCAAGGCTGGAATATACGGGCGCCGGCTGTGCCCAGTTCCTGGTGGACGACGACGGCACCGCCTGCTTTCTCGAGATCAATGCGCGTCTGGGCGCCAATTGTGCCGCGGTTCGAGCCGCCGGTCTTGATCTGCCACGCCTGTATCTGGAAGCCCTGCTCGGGCATGCGGTCACGCAGACACCGGTCGAAATTGGCCGCAGATATACCTGGTTTGACGGCGACATGAGCGGGCTTGCAACGTGCTTGCGATCTGGTGAGATCGGCGGATTGGCAGCCATGAGGTGGTTTGGTCGGGCGCTCAAGGCTCAGTTGCGCGCCGACGATCACATTACCTGGAGCATTCGCGATCCCCTGCCCATGGTGCCGGTCGCCGTTAGAGTGGCGAGGTCGCTGGCCCGGGCATTGATTTCATGAGCATGAACTTGTGCAGCCGGCGACGGTAATTTGCCGGACTCCCGGCAGTCCTCTAGAATCCCGCGCCTCGTTGGGGCGGTAGCTCAGCTGGGAGAGCGTCGCGTTCGCAATGCGAAGGTCGAGGGTTCGATCCCCTTCCGCTCCAC
>JAIBJM010000096.1 GCA_020029535.1 Gammaproteobacteria bacterium
GAAAAGTTTGAACGCAACAAGCCGCACGTGAACGTTGGGACGATTGGTCACGTGGACCATGGCAAGACGACGTTGACGGCGGCGCTGACGAAGGTGATGGCCGAGACCAATGGTGGTTCGTACATGGCGTACGACCAGATTGACAAGGCGCCTGAAGAGAAGGCGCGCGGCATCACGATTTCCACGGCGCACGTGGAGTATCAGAGCAAGGAGCGTCACTACGCGCACGTGGACTGCCCTGGCCACGCCGACTACGTGAAGAACATGATCACGGGAGCGGCGCAGATGGACGGAGCGATCCTGGTGGTCTCGGCCGCGGACGGCCCGATGCCCCAGACGCGCGAGCACATCCTGCTGGCCCGCCAGGTGGGCGTGCCCTACATCGTCGTGTTCATGAACAAGGCGGACATGGTTGATGACAAGGAGCTGCTGGAGCTGGTGGAGATGGAAGTGAGGGAGCTGCTCTCGCTGTACAAGTTCCCCGGCGAGCAGACCCCGATTGTGGTGGGCAGTGCGCTGAAGGCCCTGGAAGGGGATGCCAGCGACATTGGCGTGAAGGCGGTGATCCGGCTGGTGGAGGAGATGGACAAGTACATCCCGATCCCCAAGCGGGAGATCGACAAGCCGTTTCTGATGCCGGTGGAAGACGTGTTCTCCATCAGCGGCCGCGGCACGGTGGTGACCGGGCGCATTGAGCGCGGGATCGTGAAGGTGAACGATGAGATCGAGATCATCGGGTTGAAGGACACGCAGAAGACGATCTGCACGGGCGTGGAGATGTTCAGGAAGCTGCTGGACGAGGGTCGCGCCGGAGACAACGTAGGTGTTCTGCTGCGCGGCACGAAGCGGGAGGAAGTGGAGCGTGGTCAGGTGCTGGCCAAGCCCGGCAGCATTACCCCGCACACGCAGTTTGAGTGCGAGGTGTACGTGCTGACCAAGGAAGAGGGCGGGCGCCACACCCCTTTCTTTAAAGGTTACCGCCCCCAATTTTACTTCCGCACTACGGACGTAACGGGACTGATCGAGCTGCCCGGGGACACCGAGATGGTGATGCCGGGGGACAACATCAAGATGACGGTGGAGCTGATTGCCCCGATCGCGATGGAAGAGGGCCTGCGCTTTGCCATCCGTGAGGGTGGCCGCACCGTCGGTGCAGGCGTCGTCTCCAAGATTCTCAAGTAAGGACCGCCATGGCGAACCAGAACATTCGTATCCGCCTGAAGGCATTCGATCACCGGTTGATCGACAATTCAGCGCGGGAAATCGTGGAAACGGCGCGCCGCACCGGCGCGACCGTCAAGGGGCCGGTGCCGCTGCCGACCAAGATGGAGCGCTTCACGCTGCTGGTTTCGCCGCATTCCGACAAGGATGCCCGCGACCAGTTCGAGCTGCGCACCCACAAGCGGCTGATGGACATCCTGAATCCGACCGACAAGACCGTCGATGCGCTGATGCGCCTCGAGCTGCCGGCCGGCGTGGATGTGCAGATCAAGCTGAACTGAGGTTCGGGGCCGTCTTCATGACGGCTTGATGGACGGAATTTAGCTGCTATACTGCGCGGCCTTTTAAGCCCCCGGGAAACCGGGGCAACCGCGTAAATCATGCGGCTTCGGGCGAGGTTGGCGGGTTTTGCTGCCAAGACCACTCGAGAGCATCGCTGCTCCCCAGTAGTCACGCCCCGTGTTTTTGCGACGCACGCCAATCGCAGTGTGCGTCTTTGGTGACGAGGATTTTAGAGATGACAATCGGTCTGGTCGGCCGCAAGTGCGGCATGACGCGGGTGTTTACGGACGCAGGTGAAACTGTGCCCGTCACCGTGGTCGAGGTGCTGCCCAACCGGGTCACCCAGGTCAAATCTGTCGACAAGGACGGCTATCGCGCCGTGCAGGTCACCTATGGCGAGCGCCGGCCGCAGCTGCTGTCCAAGCCGCTGGCGGGTCATTACGCCAAGGCCAATTCAAAACCCGGCAAGGCGCTGCTCGAGTTCCGCCTGCAGGGCGAGGACGGCGCCGATCTCAAGCTGGGCAGCGAACTGAAGGTCGATCTGTTCAGCGAAGGCCAGATGGTCGATGTCACCGGCGTCACGATCGGCAAGGGCTTTGCGGGCGTCATGAAGCGCCACAATTTTGCCGGCGGCTATGCCTCGCACGGTCACTCGGTATCGCATCGCGTGCCGGGCTCGATCGGCCAGCGCCAGACGCCGGGTCGCGTGTTTCCGGGCAAGCGCATGGCCGGCCACATGGGCACCGTGCGTCGCACCACCGAGAACCTCAAGGTCGTTGCTGTCGACGCCGCGCGCAATCTGCTGCTGATCCGCGGCGCAGTGCCGGGCGCCGAAGGCGGCCAGGTCGTGGTGCGTCCTTCGGTCAAGGCCGCGCGTCGCGCAAAGCGCAAGACGCTGGTGCCGAACAAGCTCGCGCCGAACAAGCCGAACAAGAAGTAAGCAGTCATGAAGCTTAAAGTTGCAAATGGCGGTGCCGAATTGACGGTGTCGGATGCCGCATTCGGGCACGAGTTCAACCAGGCGCTGGTTTTCCAGGTCGTCAACGCCTATCGCGCTGCCGGTCGTTCGGGCACCAAAGCGCAGAAGTCGCGCGCCGAAGTGCGCGGCGGTGGCCGCAAGCCGCATGCCCAGAAAGGCACGGGCTCGGCGCGCGCCGGTTCCATCCGCAGCCCGATCTGGGTGGGTGGCGGTCGCGCGTTTGCTGCGCGGCCGCGCGATTTCGCGCAGAAGGTCAACCGCAAGATGTATCGCGGCGCGATTCGCTCGATGCTGTCCGAGTTGATCCGTCAGGACCGGCTGGTGGTGACCACCGAAATTTCGCTGGAGGCTCCCAAGACCAGGCTGCTGGTCAATCAGCTGAAGGCGATGGCGCTGGATAACGTGCTGATCATTGTCGAGGCGCTGGATGAGAAGCTGTTCCTCGCAGCGCGCAATCTGCCCGGCGTCGAGGTGCTGGCTGCAGCAGCGGTGAACCCCGTCAGTCTGGCCCGTCACGAGAAGGTGCTCGCCACTGTGGGCGCCGTGAAGATGCTCGAGGAACGCCTGCAATGAACAAGGCACATGGCAAAGAGCGCCTGATGAATCTGCTGCTGGCGCCGCATGTCACTGAAAAGACCGCGCTGGTCCAGCAGTCCAGTAACCAGTACACCTTCCGCGTGCGTCGCGATGCCACCCGCACCGAGGTGCGCGCAGCCGTCGAGCTGATGTTCAACGTCAAGGTCGAAGGCGTGCAGGTGGTCAACGAGATAGGCAAGGCGCGTCGCTTTGGCGGCAGGCCGGGCCGTACGCAGGACTCGAAGAAGGCTTACGTCCGTCTGGCCGCTGGCCAGAGTATCGATTACGAAGCCGCGGGCAAGGTCTGATCCGGAATACCAACATGGCGTTGATCAAACTCAAACCAACTTCCCCGGGCGCGCGCTTTGTCGTGCGCGTCAGTCGCAAGCACCTGCACAAGGGCGGTCCGTACGAGGCGCTGACGGTTCACCAGAACAAGACCGGCGCACGCAATCATTCCGGCCGCATCACCACTCGCCACATTGGCGGTGGCTCGCGGCAGAAGTACCGCCTGATCGATTTCCGTCGCGACAAGGACGGCGTCGTCGGCGTGGTCGAGCGGCTCGAGTACGATCCGAACCGCACCGCGCACATTGCGCTGATCAAGTACGCCGACGGCGAACGCCGCTACATCCTGGCCCCGAAAGGCCTCAAGGATGGCGATGAAGTGCGCTCGGGCGCCGATGCGCCGATCAAGGCCGGCTCTGCCATGGCGTTGCGCCACATTCCGGTGGGTTCGACCGTGCACAACATCGAGCTGAAGCCCGGCCGCGGCGGCCAGCTGGCGCGCAGCGCCGGCAACTCGTCCATGTACGTGGCGCGCGAGGGCATTTACGCCTACCTGCGCATGAAGTCAGGCGAGACCCGCAAGGTGCACGTCGATTGCCGTGCCACCATCGGCGAGATCGGCAATGACGAACACAGCCTGCGCGTCTATGGCAAGGCCGGCGCCAAACGCTGGCGTGGCATCCGCCCGACGGTGCGCGGCGTGGCGATGAATCCGGTCGATCACCCGCACGGCGGTGGTGAGGGCAAGCCGGGCCAGGGCAACCCGCATCCGGTGTCGCCGTGGGGCCTGCAGACCAAGGGCAAGAAGACGCGCCGTAACAAGCGCACCCGCAACATGATCGTGCAGCGGAGGAAGTAAGCGTGCCGCGTTCATTGAAGAAAGGTCCGTTCGTCGATCTGCACCTGGCCAAGAAAGTGCAGGTGGCATCCGGCAAGAACGATCGGCGTCCGATCAAGACCTGGTCGCGCCGTTCGATGGTCACGCCCGAGATGGTTGGCCTGACACTGGCGATCCATAACGGCCGGCAGCATGTGCCGGTGCTGGTATCGGAAAACATGGTCGGACACAAACTGGGCGAATTTTCGCCGACCCGCATGTTCAAGGGACATGGCGGCGACAAGAAGGTGTCTTCGTCCGATTAAGGTCGAAGTAACCGGAGTCAGCAATGGAAGTCACTGCAATACTGCGTTACGCGCGCATTTCTCCGCAGAAGTGCCGGCTGGTAGCCGACGCCGTGCGCGGCAAGCCGGTGGGCAATGCGCTCGCCACGCTGAAGTTCATGCCGAAGAAGGGTGCGGGTCTGGTGCTCAAGGTGCTCGAGTCGGCGATTGCCAATGCCGAGCACAACAACGGCGCCGATATCGATCAGCTGAAGATCTCGCGCATCGAGATCGACGAAGCACCGGTGCTCAAGCGCATGCACGCGCGCGCCAAGGGTCGCGGTGCCCGCATCGTCAAGCGCAACAGTCATATCAAGATCCTGGTCAGCGACGGGAAGAAGGACTAGCAGATGGGCCAAAAGGTCAACCCGCTGGGTATACGTCTGGGCATCACCCGCGATTGGGTGTCGAAGTGGTATGCCGGCAAGAGCCAGTTCCCGGTGCTGGTGTATACCGATTTCCGCGTGCGCGAATTCCTCAAGAAGAAGCTGAGCGACGCTTCGGTGAGCCGTATCCAGATCGAACGCGCCGCCAAGAAGGTCAGCATCACGATCCAGACCGCGCGTCCGGGTATCGTGATCGGCAAGAAGGGCGAGGACATCGAGAAGCTGCGCCTTGAAACCGCGAAGATGCTCGGCATGTCGGTCGGCGACGTGCGCCTGAACATTGCCGAGATCCGCAAGCCCGAGCTGGACGCGCAGCTGGTGGCCGAAGGCATTGCGCAGCAGATCGAGAAGCGCGTGATGTTCCGCCGCGCGATGAAGCGCGCAGTGATGAGCACCATGCGCAGCGGCGCGCTGGGCGTGAAGGTGCGCATGTCGGGTCGTCTTAATGGCTCGGAAATCGCACGAACCGAGTGGGTGCGCGAGGGCCGCGTTCCGCTGCATACCTTCCGCGCCGACATCGACTACGGTTTGGCAGAAGCCCGTACCACCTACGGCATCATTGGCGTCAAGGTGTGGATCTTCAAGGGCGAGGTGTTCGACAAGGCGGAGCTCGAGCGGACTGTCGAGCCGGCCGTCGAGGCGACTGTTGCGCTGGCGCCCGCTGCGGCCCCGGCTGCGGAGGCGACGGCCTGAGGCTGCCGCGAGTGAAGGACTGAGACGATGCTGCAACCCAAACGCACCAAGTACCGCAAGATGTTCAAGGGCCGCAATGCCGGCCTGGCGACCCGCGGCAATTCTGTCGCCTTCGGCGACTTCGGCCTCAAGGCCACCGACCGCGCGCGCATGACTGCGCGCGAAATCGAGGCGGCGCGGCGCGCGATGGCGCGCTATGTGAAGCGCGGCGGCCAGATCTGGATCCGCGTGTTTCCGGACGTGCCGATCAGCAAGAAGCCGCTGGAAGTCCGCATGGGCAGCGGCAAAGGCAACGTCGAGTACTGGGTGGCCAAGATCAAGCCCGGCAAGGTGCTGTTCGAAATGGAAGGCGTTACCGAGGAAGTCGCCCGCGAGGCGTTCCGTCTGGCCGGCGCCAAGCTTTCGGTCTCCACCACCTTCGTCAAGCGGCAGGTGCGCTAATGAACGCTGCAGAACTACGCAAGAAGCCGGCTGCTGAATTGCGCGCCGAGCTGCTGAAGCTGCGCAAGGAACAGTTTGCGCTGCGGCTGCAGCGCGCCACCGGCCAGGCAGTCAAGCCCGACCAGTTCGGCAAGGTGCGCAGGAACATTGCGCGCATCAAGACAGTGCTGCGCGCAGCGCAGCCCGCGGGAGACAAGGCATGAGCGAGGCAAATGCAGTGACGGCCGAAGGCGGCAACGCCCGCACGCTGACCGGTCGCGTCGTCAGCAACAAGATGGACAAGACCATTGCCGTGGTCATCGAGCGCCTGGTGCGCCATGAGACCTATGGCAAGTATCTGCGCCGCAGCACCAAGCTGCTGGCCCATGACGAGAAGAACGAGGCGCGCGAAGGCGACACCGTGTCGATCACACCGTGCCGTCCGCTGTCGCGTCGCAAGTCGTGGCGTCTGGTGGCGATCGTCGAACGCGCGACCCAGCAATAACGGAACCGGGAACATGATTCAGTTGCGCACATTGCTCCATGGCGCCGACAACAGCGGTGCCCGTACCCTGATGTGCATCAAGGTGCTGGGCGGCAC
>JAIBJM010000039.1 GCA_020029535.1 Gammaproteobacteria bacterium
GAGAGAGACTACACTCAGCGCTGGGATATCGACCACCGATAGAGTTCGAACATCAGAAGTTCTAACCAATGGGTGTCCACTTTTGCGAAGGAACTCTCTGCCGTTTGGCACGACAACGGCAGCTCGCGCTGACCGACCCACTGAGGTTGGCTGGCGTTTGAGCTTGCGTATGATCAGCTGCAAGAACAGCAGCGCGGTTTCCGCCGTCTGACGATCTTCTGGAAAATTGCCCTGGATGCCCTTCTCTTCTTCTCCGCCGAAGGGCGGGTTGGTGATGATCACGTCAACGCGCTCTTTCTCGCCGATCTCGGAGAGCTTGAACCTCAGCGCATTCCCGGGGTCGATCTGCGGCGCGTCGAGCCCGTGTAGTAGCAGGTTCATGTTGCAGAGAAGATAGGGAAGCGGCTTCGGCTCACAGCCGAGGAAGGTCTTCGTCTGCAACTTCTTTCGGTCGCCAACGGTATTGACCTGCTTCTCGAGATGGCTGAATGCCTCCACCAGAAAACCGCCCGTGCCGCTGGCGGGATCGAGGACAGTTTCGCCAAGCCGCGGATCGGTTACTGCCACCATGAAGCGCACCACAGCGCGGGGCGTGTAGAACTCGCCGGAGTCGCCCGCAGCGTCGCGCATTTCGCGGAGCATGGATTCGTAGAGCGCGCCGAGCGTGTGCAGCTCGTCGGACGACGTGAAATGAATCCCACCGACCTTGTTCACGATGTCGCGCAGCAAGTAGCCGCTCTTCATGCGGTTATCGACACCCTTGAACACAGTGGCGATCACGTCGCGGCGGTTGTCACCGTTGGAGCTTGAAAGCCCGCGCAAGTACGCAAAAAGGCCCGGACCCTTCTTGCCGTCAGCTCGCACGGCTTCATCATTGTTGATGAACGCGAGTAGCTCGTCGCCGGTAATGCCTTGCGGATCGGTGGCCCAGTCGCGCCAGCGATAGGGCTTGCCGATTGCGGCTTTGAACTTCTCACCCGCGAGCTTGGCCTCTTCCTCGCGTTGCTGTTCGAGGTCGTCGAGGAACTTGAGGAACATGATCCAGGTGAGCAGCGGAAGACGGTCCAGGTCGCCGTTCAATCCCTTGTCCTTGCGCATGATGTCGCGGGCGCTCTTGAGGAGACTTCCGAGCATCTGCGCGGTGGTCATCGGGGCGGCGGCTTTGCCGTTTTTCTTAGCTCTGGCCATAGAGAAGTCCTTGCAGGTCGTTTACGGCTTGCCGGAGTTGTTCCGCGCCGCCGAAGAGTTTGATGATTTCGGCGGGCTGGCCGTGAGTTGAAATCGGTGGAACCTTGAGCACGTCCGGCAGAACAAACTGCGCGTCGCCGTGCTCCGCATATTTTTCCAGCAGCTCGTCGAGTATCTGGCGGGCCTTGGGAGAGAACTTCTCGAAGTAGTTCTTTCGCTCGGACTTGAGCCGTTGCGCTCTCTCACGTCGCGTTCTCAAGGGTGCATTGAAGGTGAGATGACAGAGAAGATCGAAGGGATCGGCCTCGAGCTGCCCGGTCTGTTCGGCCAACAGCGCGAAGTCAATGCCGCGCTCGGTCAGCGCCGCGATGATCTCGGCACGTTGCGTGGCGTTCGACCAGCGCGCGCGCAGGTCGGTGGAAGTGCGAGCAAGGGAGCGGACGCTCTCCGCTGCGTAATCGGTATAGCGGACAACGCGAAGCTGTCGCCCGCTGGGGTCCAGCTCATGCACCAAGTGGGCGACGATCTCAACCTGGCCGCCGTCGAAGTAAAACTTGCGCGGCTCGCCCGTCGGCGGCTCGATGATTTCGCCCTGTTCATAGACTCCGGGTTCTTCCGCAACTTCGAAGACGGTGTTCGTTTCAGCCGTGATGTTCCCCTCGTCGTCCACCTGATCCTCGGTGATGAGGACCGGATCACCGTCGAATTCCGGGTCCGCGAACATGCGGGTGGCCGAACCGGTGTAGTCGAGGATGTTGAACCAGAGCTTGCCGTAGTCGTCGCGCAATCGTGTGCCGCGCCCGATGATCTGCTTGAACTCGCTCATAGAACCGACTACGCGGGCAAGAACGACATTTTTGCAGGTAGGTGCATCTACGCCGGTGGTAAGGAGCTGTGAGGAAGTCAGGATGACGGGAGTCTTCTTCTCCAGGTCCTGGAAGCTCGAGAGATGCCCGCGCCCGATGGCTCCCTCGTCCGCCGTCACGCGGCAGACGTAGTCGGGGTGCTGCGCCCCGAGATCAGCATTGAGATTGACGAGGGCCTCACGCATTTCAGAGGCGTGCTCCTGGTCCACGCAAAACACGATGGTCTTGGCGAAGCGATCGCTGGCCTTGAGGAAATCCGTTAAATGGCGGGCTATTGCCTGCGTGCGAGCACGCAGCGCGACGACGCGCTCGAAGTCCTTGGTCAAGTATTCGTCGTCCGGGATCGCTCGCCCGTAGCGGTCGAGTTCCTCCCGGCTCGGTCGCCACCCGGCGGCATCCCACTGCGTCACCACGCGATGCACGCGATAGGGCGCGAGGAAGCCATCGTCGATGCCCTGCCGAAGGCTGTACTGATACAGAGGGTTGCCGAAGTAGAGATACGTATCGCGACTCTCTTCACGTAGCGGTGTCGCCGTCATGCCGAGCTGAAAGGCGGGTTTGAAGTGTTCGAGGATGACGCGCCACGAGCTGTCATCGCGGGAGCTGCCACGGTGGCATTCGTCCACGATGATGAGGTCGAAGAAGTCCGGCGGATAGTCGCGGAACAATCCGGCGCGGCGCTCGTCTTCGGCGAGCGCCTGGTAGATGGCGAAGTACATTTCGCGGCTCTTGATGATTTCGCCGGATTCGATCTTGTGCCGGGCATCACCGAAGGGGCTGAAATCTTTGTCCTTCGGGTCGTCGATCAGGATGTTGCGGTCGGCTAGGAAGAGAATGCGCGGCTTACGATGCTCGCCGGCGACGTTCCAGCGGCTCGACCAAAGCTTCCAGCAAATCTGGAATGCCACAGTCGTCTTACCCGTGCCGGTCGCCATTGTCAGGAGAAGGCGGCGCTTTCCGCCGAGGATCGCCTCGACGGTGCGGTTGATGGCGATTTGCTGGTAATACCGCGGCGTCTTGCCACCGACAGTGTTGTAAGGGGCGAGCAGATGTTCCACCTGCGCCGGAGCCGTGATCTTGCTCCCGGCCCCATACCTCTGCCAGAGATCTTCGGGTTTGGGGAAATCCGGGATGCGGGTTTCCGTGCCGTGGAAGTAGTCGATCTCGATGATGTCCTTGCCGTTGGTGGCATAGGCGAATTTAAGGCCCAGCAATTCGGCGTAGGTCCGTGCCTGCTGGACGCCGTCGGCGGCGGACTTGTAGCTGGCCTTGGCTTCGACCACGGCGAGCGCAAAGTCGCGGGTGTAGCGCAGGAGGTAGTCCACCCGCTTCGGAGGCTTGCGGACGAAGCCCTTGCCGACGGGGATGACTCGACCGTCCGTAACGGTGCGCTGCTCAGCGATAGAACGGGGGTCGTTGTCCCAGCCAGCAGCCTGAAGTTTGGGCACTACGAATTTGCGGCAAGTATCGGCTTCGTTGTTGCTCATTGCCTACCCTTTCGTGCGGTCGCCGAAGTAGTGCGCTTCGTGTCACTTCGAGTTAGCTCAGCAAGAAACTTCGCAAAGGGCTTAATGTCTCCGCCCACGCTGGCGCTCTCAAGCGCAGCCATGTAATCCGTTCGGCGCTCTAAGGGAACGATGGTCCAGGGATATCCGCCGGAGGCGAGCATGAGGTTCATCAGGAATCGGCCCATGCGGCCGTTGCCGTCCATGTATGGATGGATGTACACGAACATGAAGTGACCAAGGACGACGCGAACGGACGCCTCTTCTTCTTGCTCTAACAGGTCGAAGAGCGCCGGCATGAGTTCACGAACGGCTTCAATATTCGGCGGCGTGTGCATCGATCGCCGAATGTAGACGGGAGCATTGCGGTATCCGGCGAGGTCGGCAGCGCGCAGGATGCCGGCCGTGACGCTCGGGCCGAATAGTTCGCGATACCAAGTGGCGTGATCGCGATCAGCAACGCGTCCTCCGTTCTCGCCGCCCAGGACCTTCTTGATGCTCTGCTCGACTGCCTGAAACGCCTGCCAGTATCCGCGGGCCGCCAACGCATTGCGGTCTTCTTGATCGTCTTTGTTTACGTCGGGATTCCAGTTTCCGCTGCGGACCTTCTCGATGAGCGCCGCGCTGACTTTGTAGCCCTCGATAGATAGGGAGTTGTAAGCGTCGTTGACATAGATCTCTTCGACGTGTTTTAGATAGGCAGCAGCATTCTTGGGTCGCCCGGGCGCGGCTGGAAAGATGCTAAGCACGTCTTCGCGCATCCGCGCCCAGTCCATGCGCATGCGATTGACGTAAGGTGAAGTCTCGCGGGCACCGAAGGCAATTTGGGAGTGGTCCTCGAATGGATCGCTTTCGATCACCGTATATCCGGCGGCTTGCATCGCCCCGACGATGTCATCGGCGATGCGATCGCGACCAATGTTTCTGAAGGCCGCCGCCATCCGACCGGCGACTGTGCTGCGTCCTCCATTGAGCAACCGTCTGAGGAGGTCGGACGCGTCTTGAACCATGGCGAGCGCCGCGCGCATTTCAGTTGGCCGATCGGCAAATTGCGCCGACGAACAGGACAGCAATGCGGCGGATAGCTTGTAGAGTCTGACGCCGTCTTTGACTTCCCGATCCGCGGCAGGAGGCAAATCGAGGCGGACATCGAATATCGACGTCCCGTGAATGAGCTCGGTGGGTTTGTTGTTTCCGCGCGGTGAGCGCACGAGCAATTGTCGCGGCACGGTCCAGTTGCCGGTATGCAAGCTGATGGATTGCTCCGGACTGACGCACCAGTCCTCGTCGAATCGCGAGTCGAGGTAGGACGAGCAGAAGGACCAGAACGACGCGTACCAGGAGGTGCTGTCGCCTGCTGGCTCGTCCGGCCGGCACGGGATGTACCAGCCCCTCATCACCTCTTTGATGAACCCGGCTTTGATCAGACGTTCGCGGTGCGTTCGGCTCATGTCGCTGGCGCGAAGCGCAACGCGCCCCGCGTCCTGAAGTTCTTTCAGGACGGCAAGGGAAGCGGACAATTTGTCGGCGGGCGTCGCCATAGGCGGTTGCTGAATTAGGGTTTGGCGTTGTGCGGTTTCTAGGTTTTTGTGTTGTATTGTTTCTAGGTTTTAGTGTCAAGGCGTTTCTAGGATATTGCGCCAAATCGCCTCCGGATGGCCCGATTGGGCCGAAGGCGTGCGACCGCCCAGTCGGCCGGAGACCGAGCGACGCGACCCTAAGCGCCGGCTTCGGAATGCCCGACGCTCCAACTTCGCAGGTTCGCCTTGAGCAACGCCTTGGTGTTGTCGCGCAGCGCTTCGCAGATCTTGAGCATTGCCCGGAACTCCTCGCGCACTGAGCCGAGAACCGCGCCAAGACCTTGTCGCGGTAATGTTTTTATTGGGCCTGCTTGGATTCGAACCAAGGACCAAGGGATTATGAGTCCCCTGCACTAACCGCTGTGCTACAGGCCCGCCGGAAGGGCCCGCATTGTACCCATTTGCCGGCCCGGCTACTTTGGCTCTTCCACCGTGTAGCCCAGTGCGCGGAGCCTGGGCACATAGCCTTTGTCATCCAGCAGCGTGTCAATGGGCAGCACGGCGAAGGTGGTCCTGTTCCTGCCCAGCGCCCGCTCGGCCGCCTCGAGCCAGTTCTTCGCCAGCTCCTCGTTGGCCAGCTGCTCCTGCGTTCGCGCGTCGGCCACGATCTTCTCGACGGCGGCCAGATCCGGAATCTCGCCGCTGGTCAGCAGCTGCGCCAGCAGTACGACGCAGTCATCGGCGCGGGCCGAGACGCCAGCGAGCTGGCGCATCGCGGCGATGTCGCCGACAGACCAGGCATTGGCGCGTGCCTGCAGGGTCTCGATGTCCGGCTCCAGCCGCTCGAGACTGCTGGCGAAACATTGCGCATCGGGCAGCTGCACTTTGCGGGCGCTGTTCAGCATGCCGCGCACATTCTCCACCGGGATCCTGCGGCTCACCGTCGGCACCGTCCGCGTGCGCACGGCATTGCGGGTGGCGGCATTCCTGACCACGGTCGTGATGCGCGAGCCCGAACGCAGTCCGCTCTTCTCGATCGCCTTGTCGCGCAACATACCGGCCGCGATCGCGGGCCGCCAGCGCTCAACACCGTCGTCGTTCCCCAGGTATTTTTTCTTCAATACTTCCCAGCGGGCATAGGTGTCGGCGGGCAACACTTCCCCGAGTTTCGCGTCGTTCGGGTTGCGCGCGGCGCGATAGGCCGCAGGCAGCAGCGTGACGCCCCTCAATATGCCGATGGCCGGTCTGATGTCGACGCTGCCGGGAAACAGCACTTCCCGCGAATCGGCGATCAGCGCTTCGACATCCTTCGAGCGCCACTTCATGTTTCGCGGCAGCGGCTCATAGCTGCCGAGGATCCACAGCACATGATCGCCCTTCGACACCTTCCACAGCCCGGGACCCGGCTGCTCGCCATACACCAGCACGGTGTCGAGCGTGGGCACGTCGGCGGGCACGGTTGCAGGCTGCGCATGTGCCATCGAGGCCGCGAGCAGCGCGATGCACAGTGAGAAAATTCCGCTGCGAAATGATCGAGGCATGCGTCAATGTACCGCAGTCGAGGCTCTATCTTGGTAACAGGATATTTACGGACAGGCGCGGCGCGGGTGCGACTTCGCCAGCATGGCCATCATCAACGCTGCGATCACACACAGCACCCCCGCCGCGAAGAAGGCCGGCAGATAGCTCTGCGTCAATGTGCGCGTCAGGCCGGCGCCCCAGGCGGCGGTGGCGGCGCCGAGCTGATGGCCGGCGAAGATCCAGCCGAACACCACATTGGCGCGTTCGGGGCCGAAGCGTTCGGTGGTCAATTTGACGGTGGGCGGCACGGTGGCCACCCAGTCCAGGCCATAGAACACCGCGAACGGCGACAGGCCATAGACGGTAAAGCTGCCGAACGGCAGCGAGATCAGCGCCAGTCCGCGCAGGCCGTAGTACCAGAACAGCAGCCAGCGGTTGTCGAACCGGTCCGACAACCAGCCCGAGCCGATGGTGCCGAAGAAATCGAACACGCCCATCAGCGCCAGCACGCCGGCGGCGCTGACCGCGGCCAGGCCATAGTCGCCGCACAGGCTGATGAAGTGCATCTGCACCAGACCGTTGGTGCTGGCGCCGCAGATGAAGAAGGTGCCGAACAGCACCCAGAACGTGCCGCTGCCCACGGCCTCGCGCAACACCACCATGGGCGTGACCAGCATTTCGCCGAAGCTTTTTTTCGGCGGCGGCGCGGGTTGCGCGCCCTGTGCGCCGAACGGCAGCAGACCCAGATCGCCGGGACGATCGCGCATCAGCAGCGCCACCATCACCAGCACCAGCGCCAGCGCGCCAATGACCAGCAGCATGGCGGTGCGCCAACCATAGCGTTCGCTGAGGCTGGCCAGTGCCGGCAGGAATACCAGCTGGCCGGTGGCCACGCTGGCGGCCAGCAGACCCATCACCAGTCCGCGCCGCTGGCTGAACCAGCGCGTAGCCACGGTGGCGCCCAGCACGGCGGCGGTGAGTCCGGTGCCGAGGCCGACCACAACACCCCACAGCAGCAACAGCTGCGACAGCGACTGCATGCGCAGCGACACCAGCAGCGCGCCGCCGACCAGGCACAGCGCGGTCATCATCACGCGGCGCAGGCCGAAGTGATTCAGGAAGGCCGCAGCGAACGGACCCATCAGGCCGTACAACGCGAAGCGCACCGCCAGTGCCACCGAGATCTCGGCGCTGCTCCAGCCGAATTCCTTCTGCAGCGGAACGAGGAATACGCCGGGCGCGGCCATGGCACCGGCCGTGGCCAGCATGGCCAGAAAGGTGGTGAATGCCACCACCCATGAGTAATGAATGTTGCGGCGGCCCAGCGCCGCCGCGAGCGGCACGGCAAGCATCAGGCGGCCTTGGCGAGGAAACCCTCGCAACTCGCGTGGGCCGCATCGCCGGCGGGAATCTGTGCGCAGTTCTGCTGCATGCGATCGCGCAGCGCCTTCAGCACCGCGCTGCGTTGCTTCGGCTTTGCGGCCTGCCACTTCAGCAGCGCGGCATCCAGCGTTGTCAGTCGGGTGAGCGTGCGGCGATAGATGCGGTCCTGCCCAGCCAGTTCGCCCAGCACTTGCGAGCCCACCGACTGGATCAGCGCGGTGTCGTCGGGCTTCAGCCGCAGCAGACGGTTCAGATACAGATTGCCCCACTGGAAGCGCGTCGCCAGCCCCTTCGACTCGGCATAGCCCTGTCGCGACCACTCGATGGCTTCGTCATTTTTCTTGAGCGCTTCGGCCAGCGCGGCGAGATCGGCCTTGAAGTAGTAGCCGTACTGCGCGTTCGACAGCTCCTTCTGCAACTGCCGGTAGGCGGCTTCATTCATGTCCAGCAATTCGTAGCTGGGCAGCGCGGCATTCAGGATGCTCGATCGCACGTAGGGCGTATGCGTGGCGGCGATGGCGGTTTCGAGTCGGGTACGTGCCTCCTTCTGCAGCGCTGCCGGAATTTCACCGAGCAGCACCTTCGCCGCCGACAATTTGCTGGCCACGGTGGCCAGACGATCGGCCTCGGCGAAATGAGTATCGCTGTATGCGGCATCCATCACCGCGACATAGCGCGCATAGAAACGCCGCGTCTGCTCCGCACCGCCAGCCTTCACCGCCGTGAAAAAGTTTTCGTCGAGATAACCCAGCACATCGAGATTGCTGTTCAGCAGCTCCGGCTGATCCAGCAGCGCATCCACTTCGGCCACGCGCGCGCGCAGCGCTTCAGAAGGCGCTTTGCCGGTCGCTGCAAAATATGCCGCAGCCAGCACCAGCCGCGCGCGCTCAGCCGGCATGTCGGCCGGACACTGCGCGGCGGCCGCGGCCAGACGCGTGGCCAGCATGGGCAATTGCGCCTCGGGCATGTCGTCGAGAATCCAGGCGTTCCAGGCCAGGCGCCGGCAGCCCTCGCGCGGCAGCGGCTGGCCGGTGACGGCTGCGTCGAGCACCGCGGCCACCGGCTGCAGATCGCCCAGCGCCGTGTCGAGTACGGTGGCGTACTGCGTGAGGTCCATGCCGCCGGCAATGCGCAGCTGCTCCTCGCGCCGCGCATCGAGAATCACCAGGGTGGGATAGCCGGTGACATTGAAGGTCTCGGCCCACTTCTGTGCGCCAGGATCGTCACCGTCCAGATGCACCGGAATGAACGACTTCGTTTTGGCGACGAAGTCCGGCCGCGAGAACACGGTGGCTTGCAGCTGGTGACAGGGTGGACACCAGCTGGCGCCCCAGTACAGCAGCACGGGTTTGTTTTCCTTCTGCGCGGCGGCGAAGGCGGCGTTCACATCGCCGTGAAACCATTCAATGGCGGGCGGCACAGCGGGCGCGCTGGCAACGTCGGCGCTGCGCTGACCGCAGGCGACGAGCAGCAGCAGGAGCAGAATCAGGCTGGCATGACGCATGGCCCAAGCATAAGCGTGGGCCGCGTCGCGGCCAATCAGCGCATTCAGGCGCCGAAGCGCATGAAGGCCGCCAGCAGGCCGACCGCCACGATTGAACCGATGACGACAATGCGCAGAAACGGGTCTTTGGCTTCCATGGGTACAGCGTGCCGTAAGCGGGCACCGACCGGACGTGATGGCACTCACGAAGCCGGTAATGGCATGGCGCCTGATTCCGTTATGGCAACATCGAGCCATGAAGAAGATGGTGGTGATCGGCGGCGGCTTCGCCGGCCTGTGGGCCGTGCGTGCGCTGCGCGAACTCAACGTCGAGATCATCCTGATCGACCGCCACAATCATCATGTATTCCAGCCGCTGCTGTACCAGGTGGCCACTGCGGGGCTGGCGGCACCCTCGATTGCGGCGCCACTCCGTCACATATTGCGCGCGCAGCGCAATGTCACCGTGCTGCTGGGCGAGGTCACCGGCATAAACCTGGTGCAACGCGAAGTGAGCATGGGCGATCGCACGCTGGGCTATGACTATCTGCTGGTGGCGGCCGGCGCCGGCCACAGCTACTTCGGTCATGACGAATGGCAGACACATGCACCGGGACTGAAGACGCTGGATGACGCGCTGCAGATCCGCCGTCGCATCCTCACTGCGTTTGAATTCGCCGAAGCCGAGCCGGACGCGGTGAAGCAGCAGCAATGGCTGAACTTCGTCGTCATCGGCGCCGGGCCCACCGGGGTGGAACTGGCCGGTACGCTGTCGGAGATTGCGCGGCACACGCTGAAGCGCGAGTTCCGCCGCATCGATCCGCGCCATGCGCGCATCACGCTGATCGAAGCCGGTCCGCGCGTACTGGCGGCCTTTCCGCCCTCGCTGTCGGCGCGCGCGCAGCAGCAGCTGGAAAAACTCGGCGTCGAAGTGCGCACAGACTGCGCGGTCACCGCAGTGAATGAAGGCTGGCTGGAAGCGGCCGACCAGCGCATCGAGGCGCGCACCATTCTGTGGGCCGCCGGTGTGAAGGCTTCATCACTGGGTGCGCTGCTGGGCGCGCCGCTCGATCGCGCCGGCCGCGTGCGGGTGCAGCCCGATCTCAGCATCGCAGGCCATCCGGAAGTATTCGTGGCCGGCGATCTGGCCAGCGTCACCGCAGATGGCAGGCCGGTACCCGGCGTGGCGCCGGCCGCCAAACAGATGGGCGCGCATGTGGCGCGGATGATCCGCGCGCGTTTCGAAGGTCAACCCATGCTGCCGTTCCACTATCGCGACTTCGGTTCGCTGGCTACCATTGGCCGCAAGGCCGCCGTGGTCGACATGGCCGGCTTCAGGTTGTGGGGCACGGGCGCCTGGCTGCTGTGGCTGACGGCGCACATCTGGTTCCTGATCGGGTTCCGCAATCGTCTGATTGTTTTCATTGACTGGGCGTGGGCTTACTTCAGCTATCAACGCTCGGCACGCATCGTTATCGATTGATCCACGGAGATTCCATGAAGCTTTACTACACTACTGGCGCCTGCTCACTCGCTTCCTTCATCACGCTGGAGGAGCTGGGCCTGCCTTTTCAGGCCGTGCGCGTCAACCTGAAAGACAAAACACTGGCGGATGGCGGCGACTACCGGAAAGTGAATCCCAAGGGCTATGTACCCACGCTGGTGCGGGATGACGGCGAAGTGCTGACCGAGAACTCGGCGCTGCTGGGCTATCTCGGCGAGCTGGACCCCAAGCATGTTCTGATTCCGCCGCCCGGCACGCTCGGCAACTATCGCGTGCGCGAATGGCTGTCCTTCGTCAACGGCGAACTGCACAAGAACGTGGGCCCGCTGTTCTTTCCGAACATTCCGGAGGCCGTGGTGGCCATGGCACGCGAACGGATCGACCAGCGTCTGAAATACATCGAGTCCGTGCTCGGCCAGCACTCCTATCTCACCGGCGATCAGTTCACGGTGGCCGACGCCTATCTGTTCGTGGTGCTGAGCTGGTTCCCGCACCTGAAAATGGATCTGGCGGCGTACCCCAACCTGAAGAACTACCACGACCGCATCAAGGTGCGGCCGGCGGTGACCCGGGCGCTGACCAAGGAAGCTGCAGCGGCCTGAGCTCTGTTTACGCTCACGTGCGGCGGCGGGCGCCGCGCGTGGGCGTGGCCTGCAAGGGGTCTTCGGGCCAGTTGTGTCGGGGATAGCGGCCGCGCATGTCCTTGCGCACCTCGAAGTAACTGCTGCGCCAGAAGCCGGCCAGGTCACGCGTGATCTGCACCGGCCGCTGCGCCGGCGACAGCAGCTTGAACGTGACCGGCACCGCCCCGCCACCGATGCGCGGCGTTTCGGCAAGCCCGAATACCTCCTGCAATCGCACCGAAATGCAGGGGGCGTTCTCGTCCAGATAGTCGATGCGGATGCGCGAGCCGGTGGGCACGGCGAGGTCGCGCGGCGCCAGTTGCTCCAGCTGCTGACGTTGCGCATGCGAGAAGCGGCCCAGCAGCGCATCGATCAGCGGCAGACGCGTGAGCTGTGAGCGTCGCGTAATGCCGGGCAGCCACGGCGACAGCCAGGCATCGGCATGAGCCAGCAGCGCCGCGTCGTCGCTGGCCGGCCAGTCGGCGAGATCCTTGCGTGCAAGCCTGCGCACGAATTCCAGCCGCGCCTGCAGATTGCGCGCGTCGTCATGCCACGGCAGTGCCTCGATGCCCATCTGCCGAATGCCTTCCAGCATGGCTGCAGCGCTGAGCTCCGCCGGCACGGCATGGAGCGGTGCGTCCTCCAGCACCAGCGCGCCGTAGCGGCGCGTGCGCCGCGCACTGACCGCCTGCTCGCGCGTATCCCAATGAACCGATTGCACATTTTCGATGTCCGCGGCGAACAGTTGTTCCAGTTCGGCACGCTCCAGCGGTGCAGCGAGGTCAATGCGTGCCTCGCGCTCGCGATCGTCCAGCTCGATGGCCACGATGAACCCGGCGCGCGACAGCGTACTGGTGGCGGTGAACATGGCACCGCGGCCATTGGCCAGCAGGTAGCGCTGACCCTCGCCGCGTCGTTGGCCGATGCGATCGGGCCAGGCCAGCGCCGCCAACGCACCGGGCGACAGATCGGTGTGCCCCGCACCGGCGGTGCGCGCCAGTTGCGCGGCATTGCGGCGCAGCCGCTGCAACACACCGGGATCGATGCTGCCCGAACGGTGATGCAGCAGTTCGAGTCGCGAGCGCAGATCCGGATCGCGCTGACCGCGCAGCAGATCGCGCTCGGACAGCAACGCCGCCAGTTCGGCCGCGCGCGGCGCACCCTGCGCCACCTGCAGCATGTGCGCGAGACGCGGATGCAGCGGCAACGCCGCCATGGCGCGACCCATGGCCGTGATGCGACCCCCGGCATCCAGCGCCGACAGTCGCTGCAGCAGATCGCGCGCCTGCGCCAGCATCGGGGCCGGCGGCGCATCCGACCAGCGCAAGGAGCCGGCATCGGTCACGCCCCAGTTGGCGAGGTCGAGAGCCAGCGGCGCGAGGTCGGTTTCCAGAATCTCCGCCGGCGACTGTGCGGCCAGACTGGCGTGCGCGCCCTCGCTCCATAACCGGTAGCACACGCCGGACGCGGTGCGGCCGGCGCGGCCGGCACGCTGTTCGGCCGAGGCGCGCGAGATACGCATCAACTCGAGCCGGCTCATGCCAGTGGCAGGGTCGAAGCGCGAGCGCCGTGCGAGACCGGCATCGATGACCACGCGCACGCCGGGAATGGTCAGGCTGGTCTCGGCGATGTTGGTGGCCAGCACGATCTTGCGCGTGCCCGCGGGCGCGTCAGCCAGCGCCGCATCCTGCGCATCGCCGCCGAGCTCACCGTACAGCGGCAACACACGCACGCTGGCTGGCAGCGCGCCCTGCAGCAGCGATTGCACACGGCGGATCTCGCCGGCGCCGGGCAGGAACACCAGCAGGTCGCCGTCCGCCTCATCGAGTGCGCGGCGCACGGCCGCCGCCACGTTACGCTCGATTGATTCGGCGCCGGGCAGTGGCCCCGGCAGCAGCGGCGCGCCACGTCCAATATATTGAATATCCACCGGAAAGCTGCGGCCCGGCACCGACACCAGTGGCGCATCGTCCAATAGCGCGGCGGCACGTTCGCCGTCCAGCGTGGCCGACATCAGCAGCACACGGAATGGCGCACCGAGCTGCGTGCGCGCATCCAGGCACAGCGCCAGACCCAGGTCGGCCTGCAAGCTGCGCTCGTGGAACTCGTCGAAGATCACCGCGCCCACGCCTTCCAGCGCCGGGTCGGACTGCAGCATGCGTGTCAGCACGCCCTCGGTGATCACCTCGATGCGCGTGGCCTTCGACACCCGGGTGTCGAGCCGCATGCGATAACCCACGGTGGCGCCGACCGGTTCGCGCAGCGTGCCCGCCATACGCTGTGCCACCGCGCGCGCCGCGAGGCGACGCGGTTCCAGCATCAGTATCTTGCGCCCGCGCAGCCACTCTTCATGCAGCAGCGCCAGCGGCACGATGGTGCTTTTGCCGGCGCCGGGCGGCGCCTGCAGCACGGCATCACGATGCGTGGCCAGCACGGCGCGCAGCGCCGTGGCCAGCGGATGATGGACCGGATCGATCAGACGGGATTCGCGGGCTGACGTTTGATGAAGCGCCGGCTGCCGGCCGGCGTCTCGTTGACCAGCATCCAGTAGGTCGACAGTTGACCCACTGCATTGACGAACTCGCCGAAGTCGATGGGCTTGCAGACGTAGCTGTTCGCGCCACTCTGGTAGGCCTGCAGCACATCCTGCTGTTCGCGCGAGGAAGTGAAGATCACCACCGGCAGATGTCGGGTGCGTTCATCGCCGCGGATATGCCGCAGCACTTCCAGGCCGTCGATCTTGGGGAGCTTCAGATCCAGCAGCACCAGCTCCGGCAGCGTCATGCTGGACAGACGCTCCAGCGCCTCTGCGCCATCGCGCGCCACGACGATTTCGTTATGGATATTGTTGCGCCGGATGGCTCGCGTGGTCAGCACCTCATCGTTGGCATTGTCCTCGACCAGCAGGATGGGATTGGCTGTTGTCACGGTGTCCCCAATTTATTGTCCAGTGTGAAGTGAAAAACCGCCCCGCGACCGACGGCACCCTCGCCGCGGATTTCGCCGCCATGACGCTGGATGATGCGCGCCACGGTGGCCAGTCCGATGCCGGTACCGTGGAATTCCCGCTCGGAATGCAGTCGCTGGAACACCCCGAACAGTTTGTGAGCATACGCCATGTCGAAGCCGGCGCCATTGTCGCGGATGTAATACGTCGGCTGCGGCTGCGTGGCGTCCATGCCGAACTCGATGCGTGGCTGCGACTGGCGGCCGGTGAACTTCCAGGCATTGCCCAGCAGGTTCTCGATGGCCACCCGCAGCAGCTGTGGATCGGCGTTGACCTGCAGTCCATCGGCGATCTGCAGTTCGACCCGATGCTGCGGCTCGGCCTGCTGCAGCTTCTGCGCCACATCGCGGACCAGCGCAGACAGATCCATCGGCACGCGCCGCAGTTCGGCACGCGTGACGCGCGCCAGATGCAGCAGGTCGTCGATCAGTTGCGACATGCGATATGTGGAATCGCGCACCACATCCAGCAGACGTCTGCCTTCGGCATCCAACTGCGCGGAGTGTTCCTCCACCAGCATTTCGCTGAAGCCGCTGATGGCGCGCAGCGGTGCGCGCAGATCATGCGCCACCGAGTAACTGAAAGCGTCCAGCTCGCGGTTGGTCTGTTGCAGCTCGGCAATCAGCATCTTGCGCGTGCGGGCCAGCTGCAGATGCGTGCGCACGCGCGCCAGCAACTCCTGCGCCGTGAAGGGCTTGGTCAGGTAGTCATCGCAGCCGGCCGACAGTCCCTCGATGGTGGCTTCCTCGCCGGCGCGTGCCGACAGCAGGATCGCCGGAATCGAAGCCGTCTCCGGTAGCGCACGCAATGCGCTGATCAGTTCGATGCCGGTCATCTGCGGCATCATCACATCGCTGAGGATGAGATCGGGATGCTGTTCGCGCGCGACCTGCAGCGCAGCGCGGCCATCAACCGCCAGCATGACCTCGTAATGCGGCGCCAGCAGACCATGGATGTAGGTCCGCAGGTCGGCGTTGTCATCCACCACCAGCACACGTCCACCGGGCACCGATGACGCTTCGGCACGCGCCGGTTCCGGCGGCACCGCGCCGCTCCAACGCGCGGCTTCCGCCACATGGGCGTGGGCGTCGCGGCCCACAGCATGCGTCACCGGCGTCTCGTTGATGTGCGCATCGACCGGCAGATGCGCACGACCCTTGGGAATCTCGACGCGGAAGGCGGTGCCCACACCCGGTTCGCTGCGGACGGTGATGGTGCCGCCGAGCTGCGTCACCAGCTCGCGCACCAGCGCCAGACCGATGCCGGTGCCTTCATGGGTGCGGCCGCTGACGCCGGCCACGCGATGAAAGCGTTCAAAGATCCTGGGCAGCTCCGCCGCCGGAATGCCGACGCCACTGTCGGCCACCTCCAGCACTGCATGCGTGGCCGTCTCGCGCAGTTGTACGCGGATGCTGCCTCGCATGGTGAACTTGAAGGCATTGGATACCAGATTGGGAACGATCTTCTCCCACATGGTGGCGTCCATCCAGATCGGTTCGGACAGAGGAGGACATTCCACTTCGAGTTTCAGTCCGGCGCCTTCGATGGCGCTCTGGAACATCATCACCAACTCATGCGTGAAGATGGCCAGATCCAGCGGGGCGAAGCTGGCGCGCAGCCGGCCGGCTTCCAGCCGCGAAAAATCCAGCAGCGCATTGACCAGCTTCAGCAGGCGCAACGCGTTGTCGTTGGCCAGCTGCACGCGCTCGCGCTGCGCACCCTGCAACGCCCGCGTGGTGTCGGCCAGCGCATCGGCCAGCGGACCCAGCATCAGCGTCAGCGGCGTGCGGAACTCATGGCTGACATTGCTGAAGAAGGCCGTCTTGGCCGCGTCGAGCTGATTGAGCCTTGCATTCGCATCGCGCAATTGGCGGTTGGCGGCATCGAGCTCGCGGCTGCGCGCCAACACTTCGCGCTCCATCTGTTGCGCGCGGCCGCGCTGCTCCGCCCCTTCCTCGCCGGCGCGCACCAGGTCGGTGACGTCTTCGACCCGATGCAGGATGTAGATCACTTCGCCCCTGTCAGAAATCACAGGCAGATTGCGCGGACTCCAGTAACGCACTTGGAAATTGCCGTCCGGCCCGCGGATGTCGTATTTCTGCACGGCCATGGTGTCGGGTGCGCGCGTGGCCAGCACCCGTTCCAGCGAGGCGCGCAGATTGGTGGCACCACTGGCGCCAGCATCGTCGGGGTTGTCCGGAAATGCCTCGAACAGGCCAACGCCGACGGTCTGCTCCAACGTAGTGTGGGTGATTTCCAGCCGACTGCGGGTGGCGCCCACCATGGTGAAGCGCGGTGCATCGGGCAGCAACACCAGCAGAATGTCGGGGGACTGCTCGAAAAGGGCCTGGAAGTCCATTTCCGTGTGCGCCATATCGTAAGTCTAGACCAGTGCTGGATATAACGTCCTACAAGTGCGAACCAGTTCACACCGGTGCCGCTACTGAATTCCTTTGTAACTCCGCTGGAGGCGCGTAGAAAGGCCGAACGTCCCGCAGCGGTGTACTCACTCATGGAAGAAGAACTGCAGATCCTGCTGGTCGAAGACAACGTGGCCGAGGCCGAATTGATCGGCCATCAGCTGCGGCGGGCCGGCGTGGGCTTCCAGCTGACGCGCGTTGAGACCGAACCCGACTTTCGGGCCCGGCTGGATGAGCAACGGCCCGGTTTGATCCTGTCCGACTTCACGCTGCCGCAGTTCAGCGGCCTGGGCGCGCTGTCGGTTGCGGTGGAAATGGCGCCCGAAGTGCCCTTCATCTTCGTGTCCGGCACCATCGGCGAAGAGCGCGCCATCGATGCGCTGCGCCGCGGCGCCACCGATTACGTCTTGAAGACCAACCTGGCCCGGCTGGTGCCGGCCATCGAACGCGCATTGCGCGAGGCTCGCATCCGCGACCGCCAGCAGTTCAGCGAAAAGATGGTGCAGGACATCGTCAGCACCTCGCAGGACTGGATCTGGCAGGTGGATGCCGGGGGCTTCTTCACCTTCGCCAGCCCGGCGGTGCAAAGCATTCTGGGTTATGCGCCCGAGGAGCTGATCGGCCAGCATTTCTCCATGCTGGTGCCCGAGGATGAACAGTCCGGCGCGGGCACCCGCCTGCCGGCCAATCATAGCCGCGCGGTGTTGAATGGCTCGATCAGCGCCTGGCTGTGCAAGGACGGCGCCGTGCGCTGGCTGGAGCGCAACGCCGTCGCCGCGCATGACGGCCGCGGCGAACTGCTGGGCTATCGCGGCAGCGACCGTGACGTCACGCTGCGCCGCGAACACGAAGCGCGCATCCGGCGCCTGAACCGCGTGCACCGCATGCTCAGCAGCATCAATTCAGCCATCGTGCGCATTACCAACCGCGGCGCGCTGCTGGAAGAGGCCTGTCGCATTGCGCATGAACAGGGTGGCTACGACCAGGCGGTGATCAACCTGGTGGTGCCCGGTACGATGGCACTGCGACCGGTGGCCTCGGCCGGCCTTACCGCGCAGCAGGTGGCGCAGATCAGCTTCTCGCTGGATGAACGCGACAGCGGCACGCCGCCGATGAGCGCCAAGGTAGTCCATTCCGCGGTACCGCTGATCTGCAACAATCTGTCGCGCGATCCGCGTGAACTGGGCTTCCGCGACGAACTGCATGCCTGCGGCATCAATGCACTGATCATCCTGCCGCTGACGGTCGACGGCACCGGCATCGGCACACTGGTGCTTTGCTCGCGCGAAGCGGGCATCTTCGACGCCACCGAGGTCAATGCACTGCGCGAGCTGACCGGCAACATCGGTTTCGCGTTGCAGTACATAGAAAAGGAGCACGCCGTCGAGTTCCTGTCCTATTTCGATCCGGCCACCGGCCTGGCCAAGCGCACTTTGTTCTGCGAACGGCTGGCGCGCGCACTGACCCCCGACAGCAACCGCAACGGGACCATATCCGTGGTGGTATTCGATGTGCAGCGGCTGAGCGTGGTCAACGACACTTACGGTCGTCATACGGCCGATGGTTTGCTGCAGCAGGTAGCCAACCGCCTCAAGCAGTCGGTTCCCGATACCGAACTGGTGGCACATTTTGGCGGCGGCACTTTCGCGATGGTGTTCCAGTCCGTTGCCGGTCCCGACACTACCGGCCGTTTTGTCAGCAACGAGACGCTGCGCTGCTTCTCGGAGCCCTTCGACGTGGAAGGCCATGAGATCCGGCCGTCTGTTCGCAGCGGCGTGGCCAGCCATCCGCATGACGGCCAGACTGCCGATACGCTGGTGCAGAACGCCGAGGCTGCGCTCAAGCATTGCAAGGACAGCGGCGAGCGAACGGCATTCTACGGCCTGCTCGATCGCGCCTCGGGCGGCGATCGCGTGCGCTTCGAAGCGCGCCTGGCCGGTGCGCTGGCGCGTTCCGAATTCGTGCTGCACTACCAGCCCAAGATCAACATCGCCAGCGGCCATGTCGAGGGCGTCGAGGCGCTGCTGCGCTGGAATGACCCGGAAACCGGGCTGATCTCGCCGGCGCGCTTCATCGCGCTGCTGGAAAACACCGGCATGATTTCCGAGGTGGGTCAGTGGGTGTTCGAACGCGCCGCCGAAGACTGTCAGCGCTGGCTGCGCGATGGCCTGGGGCCGCTGCGTGTGGCGGTGAATGTCTCGCCGGTGCAGCTGCGGCGCGACGATTTCGTCGCCCGCGCCATCTCGGTGATGCGCCCGTGGGCCACTGACGCCGCCGGTATCGACGTCGAAATCACCGAAAGCGTGCTGATGCACGATTTCGAGTTGTCGACGCGCAAGCTGCAGCGGCTGCAGGAAGCCGGCATGCGCATTGCCATCGACGATTTCGGCACCGGCTACTCCTCGATGCGACGGCTGGCCACGCTGCCGGTGGATACGCTGAAAATCGATCAGTCTTTCATCAAGCGCATTACCGAAAGTCGCCAGGATCTGGCCATCGTGCGCACCATCGTGTCGCTGGCCCGCTCCTGCAACATGACCACGGTGGCCGAAGGCGTCGAAACCGAACGCCAGCTGCAGCTGCTGAAACCCCTGCAGTGCAACCAGGTGCAGGGTTATCTCTACAGCGCAGCGGTACCCGGCGACGTACTGCCCGAGGTGGTGCGCCGGCTGACTCCGCGCGGCATGGAGCAGCCCTTTACCTCGGGACTCGATAATATGGACCTCGGTATGTAAAGCGCGACCAGCACCTCAGGGGTACCTGTGAGCAATCTGACCCGATCGGCCCTCGACGATACGGCGCGCGTCGCCGCCATGCGGGTGCCGCTGCCGCCGTCCGGCCTGCGTGGCCGCCTGGCCTTCATTGCCGAACCGTACGTCCTGTTCCCGGCCCTCGCCGTATTGGTGCTGGCGGTGATCTGGACCGTGACGATCAACCTGATCCGCTCGGAGCGCGCGACTGCCGAAGATGCCGCATCCGTGGCAACCCTGGATCTGCTGAACACCTACGAGGCACAGGTGGTGCGCGCGCTGCGCGAAATCGACCAGGGGCTGAAGATCACGCGCTATGCGCAACGGAACCGCGATGCGCAAGGTGTGCTGGACGAGCTGCGCGAGCGCGCGCTTTTGCCGCCGGATCTGCTGTTCGTCGTGGCCATTCTCGATGCGCAGGGCCGCGTGGTCGCCAGCACCCGACCCGACGGCATGCCCTCGGCACCGTCCGAAGGCTATCTGCCCATGCTGCAACAGGCCGACACGTTGTGGGTATACCGTCCGCAACGCAATACCGCCAGCGATGAATGGACCCTGCAATTCGGGCGCCGCATCGAGGCAGCCGACGGCAGCATCAGTGGCGCAGTGATCGTGGCCGTCGACCCGGCCTACTTTGTCAGCGGCTACGACGATGGCGGACTGGGCAAGGACGGCATGCTGGGCCTGCTGGGCACCGATGGTGTGTTCCGCGTGCGCCGCACCGGCGAGCAGATCGCCGCTGGAGACAGGGTTGACTACACGACCGCGGTGCCCGATGACGGCAGCGGAACCGGCAGCGTCGCATTGCGCGGCAATGCGTGGGACGGTGTGCGTCGCTACAGCGGCGCGCAGCAGCTTTACGAATATCCATTGGCGGTCATGGTCGGGCTGTCGCGCAACGAGCGGATGGCCGCCACCGACGCCAGCGTACGCAGCTATTTGTGGCGCGCCACCGGCGGCAGTGCGGCGATGATCCTGCTGGCCGCCCTGCTCGGCCGCATGAGCTGGCAGATTGCCCTGGGCCGGCAGCGCGAGAACGATGCCAAGCTGGCCTATGCGCAGCGCGTCGAATATCTGGCCTATCACGACGGCCTGACCGCCCTGCCAAACCGGAGCCTGTTCAACAAGCTGCTGAGCCAGTCGATCAGCATGGCGCAGCGCCATGGCACGCGCATGGCGGTGGCCTTCATCGACCTGGATCGCTTCAAGCAGATCAATGACACGCTGGGCCACGAAGCCGGCGACGTGCTGCTGAAAGAGGTGGCGGTGCGCCTGAAGGCCTGCTTGCGCGACAGCGACATCGTGGCGCGCCTGGGTGGCGACGAGTTCGTGGTGCTGCTGACCGACCTTGGCGAAGAACATTACGCGGCCACGGTGGCCGGCAAGATCATCACGACAATCGGCAAGCCGTTCATGCTGATCGGCCAGGAGTTCCGCGTCACCGCCAGTATCGGCATCGCCACCTATCCGCAGGACGGACGCGACGAGCAGACGCTGACCAAGAACGCCGACATCGCGATGTACCAGGCCAAGGAAGAAGGCAGAAACAACTTCCAGTTCTACTCCGAGAAGCTGAACACCAATACCCTGGAACGGCTGACGCTGGAATCCGCCCTGCGCCATGCGCTGGAACGCAAAGAGTTCGGGCTTGCCTACCAGGCCAAGCGCGACATCAACAGCGGGCAGATCACCGGCATGGAAGCGCTGCTGCGCTGGAACCATCCGGATCTGGGGGTGGTGCCGCCGCGCCAGTTCCTGCCGGTGGCCGAGGAAACCGGCTTGATCATTTCGATCGGCAAGTGGGTGCTGGACACAGCCTGCCGCCAGAACGTCGAATGGCAGCAGCGCGGTTTGCCGAAACTGCGCATGGCGGTCAATCTGAGCACGCGACAGTTCCTGGACGAGGATCTGCTGCCCCTGATCGAAAACGTGCTGAAAACCAGCAGCATGGATCCGGGGCTGCTGGAGCTGGAGATCCATGAGAGCCTGCTGGTGCACGATGTGGCGCGCACGCTGCGGATCCTCACCGCGCTGAAAGCCATGGGCATCAAGATCGCCATCGACGACTTCGGCACCGGCTATTCGTCGCTGACTTCACTGCAGCAGTTCCCGCTGGACACCATCAAGATCGACCGCTCCTACATCCGCGACATCTCGACACGCTCCGAAGACAGCAACCTGACCGACGCCATCATTGCCATCGGCAAGAGCCTGAGCGTGACGGTGGTAGCGCAGGGCGTGGAGACGCGCGAGCAGGCCAACTTTCTGCGGCAGCACGCCTGCGATGAACTGCAGGGTTTCTATCTGAACCGGCCGGTGTCGGCGCAGCAGTTCGAAATGCTGCTGCGTACCAAGTGGAGCGAGCAGACCGACTCCTCCGACACGGTGCGGCTGCAGAGCGGTTGAAGCATCGGGATCAGGGCACTACCAGCACCTTGACGCTGCTGTCGACCATCTTCTGGTCGATGTAGCCGATCAGACGGGGATTGGCCGCCAGCATCTTCTTGACCTCGTCATCGTTGGCCACGGCGCGCGGCGGCTGACCACGACCGGTGAAGATGATCTTGGCCCAGAAAGCCTTGACCTGGGGCGAACTCATGCCGGCGTAGCGGTTGTAGAACTCGCTGCGCGCCACCGAGCCTTCGGCCTGATCCAGCGGCACGGCGGGGCTGCCGTCCGGAAAGCGGTTGAGCCGGCCGAGGAAGATGTCCGCCACTTGATTGCGGGTCAGAACGGCCAGCGAGCTCTTGGCCGAAACCACTGGAACGACTTCGGCTTGTGCCGCAGTCATTCCAAGACCCAGGCCGAGCAGCATCCATGTCACCCGTTTGCTGATTTTCATGGTTGCGCCCTAAAAGACGAAGTCCATGGCGATACTGATCAGCGTCATGTCGCCACCCGGCTTCAGCCCCGGCTGAACCTGCCTGTAGACGCGTCCGCTCAGGTCATTGCGCCTGGTATGGTCCAACTGCAGCTTCAGGGCTGCGCTGGAAGCAAAATCCCAGCGTACACCGATGATATCGGTGGTTTGATCGATGCCGCTGGTGTCGATGAACCCCGCCAGGGCGGCGTTGAGACCCGCGGCCACACCCGTCAACGACGGCGACACCTGTGACAGGTCGAGCCCGACCACATCCACCGACGACTTGCCATCGGCATGGTTCACATACGCGGTGAACGGTCCGAACCGTCGTCCGGCGCCCACGTACCAGCCTGAGGTGCTGCCGAGGAAGGAGTCCGAATCGGCGTAGCCCAGTTCGCCGCTGACGAACCAGGAGCCTGGATCGTACGAGACACCCAGCACGTCAAGGTAGTAGGGCGTGTCACGCAACTCGTAACGAGCAAGAACTGCATCACCCTGCGCATCAAACTGCCGGAATGCTTCCAGCAGCAATGAGCTGCCGCCCGTCACGCGCAACTGCTGGTGCGCCACGCGTGCGTTGAAATGGCCACGTTCGAGCGTGTAGGACAAGCCCCACATGTCGCGCGAACGTATCGTGCCGAATCCTGGCGGTCCGACCAGGTTGTTGCGGCCGTAGTTGCCTTCCACCGTGTGCGCGTAATGGGCGCCATTGAAGCGGTAGCGGAAACTGGCGCCGTCACTGCTGCTTGTCGGCATCAGCATATACACCTCGCGCGGCGGTCGTGCCCAGGGTTGGGCATAACCCACCTTGCGGGTATCGGAGGCGGCGAACACCGGCAGCACGATGCGCCCGGCGCGCACGCTGAAATTGTCGGTGAGGTTGTAATTCAGATTGGCCCACTCGAGCTGCGGGCTGTAGGTACCGTCGTGATCATGCTGGACAATCACCTGCACCACGGCCGACAGTTTCGGCGTCGGTCTGGCGGTGAATTGCACGCCCAACCGTGTATCGACGTCGGCACTCCAGTCCTGGGTGTAGCCGGCACCGTCGGGCTGCCACAGCTCGCTGACGAAATCCGCCTGATCCTCGCTGGAGTGCACCACGCCAAAGGTGCCGAAGCCGCCGAAGGTATAGCGATCGGAAGTGCCGGCATCGGCCGCAAGGGCGGGCGCCGCCAGCGCGATACAGGCCATGCCGGCCGGAATTGAATGCTTGAGTCGGAACACGCAGAACCCCCGTCCCCAATGGGAACCGTGGAGATCAACATAACCTGTAGCTTCGGCGATGTCTGTGGCCCGCAGCACGACTGTCGGCGGACTACGTCACATCCTGCGCAATCCGGCGGCGGCAAGTATCCAGGCCACAATCATCAGCAATCCCCCGACCGGCGTGACGGCGCCCAGCCAGGTCGGCGCGCCGGCGACGATCAGGTACAGCGAACCCGAAAACACCAGAATGCCGCCCAGCAGCAACCCACCGGCAACGTGCAGCAACCGCTGCGGGCGGCGATCGGCCAGCAGACCCAGACCGAACAATCCCAGCGCATGGAAGAACTGGTAGTGCACTGCGGTCTGCCAGGTATCCATGCGTTCAGGTGTCAGCACGCCGCGCAGTGCATGCGCGCCGAAGGCACCGAACACGGTGGCAACGGCCAGCAGCAATGCGGCCGCCATCAGCAGTCGTCGCGCCATTGCGCTCATCGCTTGCCGCGCGGATTGTGCGGCAGCCCGGTGTGCTGGGTGCGGAAGCGCTGCGCGGTCTGCGCACCGCTGCGCTTGCTGTTGGCCTCACGTCGGCGCTGCCCTTCGTGCTGCTGGCCGGTGCCGGCCGGCTGCCAGGCCGGAATCAGTTGCTGCTTGCCCGGTCCGATCAGATCGGCGCGCCCCATGTGGCGCAGTGCCTCGCGCAGCAGCGGCCAGTTGTTGGCATCGTGATAGCGCAGAAAGGCCTTGTGCAGGCGACGCACGCGCAGTCCTTTCGGAACCGTCACCGCTTCGCTGCTGCGCGAGATACGCTTCAGCGGATTCTTGCCGCTGTGATACATGGCCGTGGCCGTGGCCATCGGCGAAGGCAGGAAGGCCTGCACCTGGTCGGCGCGGAAGCCATTGCGCTTCAGCCACAACGCCAGCTCCAGCATGTCTTCATCGGTGGTGCCCGGATGCGCCGCGATGAAGTAGGGAATCAGGTACTGCTCCTTGCCGGCCTGCTTCGAGTACTTGTCGAACAGCTCCTTGAATTTGTAATACGTATCGACGCCGGGCTTC
>JAIBJM010000040.1 GCA_020029535.1 Gammaproteobacteria bacterium
CAGCAAGCTCGAATTCAAACCCGGCGCGCGAATCTGCCAGCTTGGCAACATCACGCAGCTTGGACCAGCTGCCTGGCATGGGGCGCGTATGATAGGTTTCGACCCCTTCCAAGTCAAAGCCCGACGGCGCTAAGCCGTTGTTTAATCATTGGTGAATCCTTTGCCAGGCCCGCCCCCGCTGATTCTGGGCTCCACATCGGCCTATCGCCGTGAACTGCTGGCGCGGTTGCGACTGCCGTTTGAAGTAGCCAGCCCCGGCATCGATGAAGCGCCCCTGACGGACGAGGGGCCGCTGATCCGCGCCCGGCGGCTGGCTTTGGCCAAGGCGGCTGCGGTGGCCGCGAGCCGGCCTGACGCCGTGGTGATCGGGAGCGATCAGGTCGCAGTCTGCAAAGGGACCGTGCTGGATAAACCCGGCAACGCCACCAACTGTCGTGAACAGCTGCAACGGCTCTCGGGCAATTCCGCCGAGTTTCATACCGCTGTGACCGTAGTGTGGAGCGCGCGGCAACGGCTTGAGGCTTTCGAAGATCTGACCATAGTGCACTTCCGCACGCTCGATGCCGACACCATCGAGCGCTACATCGCTGCCGAGCAGCCCTTTGATTGCGCCGGCGGTTTTCGCAGTGAATCACTGGGGGTCAGTCTGTTCGAGCGCGTGGTCAGCGACGACGCTACCGGGCTCGTCGGCCTGCCGCTGATCCGGCTCGCCGCGGTGCTGCGCTCGTTCGGCTACGCCCTCCCCTGACCGGCCGCAGTGCCGACAGGCTGTCCAGCAGGGCCTTCAGCTCCTGCGGCAACGGCGCGCTCAGATGCACTTCGCTGCCGCCGGGCCAGCGGAACGAACAGCTGTGTGCGTGCAGGAACATCCGCTTCAGGCCCAGCTCTTTCAGCTGCTGGTTGAATCCGGCATCGCCGTATTTCTCATCGCCCGCCACCGGATGCTCGCAATAAGCGGCATGCACACGGATCTGGTGGGTACGTCCGGTATGAAGTGTTGCTTCAAGCAACGAGGCGCGACCAGCAATCTGCTCGACCAGCCGGAACTCGGTGGACGCCCGCTTGCCATCGGCAGCCACGCGCACAGTGCGTTCGCCGTTGACGCGCGCGTCGGTACGCAAGGGCGCTTCGATATGCTTGTGGCCCAACTCCCAGCGCCCCGCGACCAGCGTGAGATAACGCTTTTCCATCGCGCCATCACGCAACAGCGCATGCAGGATGCGCAACGCCGCAGGCTTGCGCGCAATGAGCAGCACACCACTGGTGTCGCGATCGAGGCGGTGCGCCAACTCCAATGTCTCGTCGGGTCGCGAGGCGCGCAATACCTCGATCACACCAAAGCTCAGTCCGCTGCCACCGTGCACCGCGATACCGGCCGGTTTGTCCAGTACCAGCAATTGCGCGTCCTGATACAACACCGCCGCTTCCACGCGCGCCAGCAGGGTCGCAGGCACCCGCGGCGATCGTGTCGCGCCGGTGATGTCGGCTGCCTGGGTGTGCTCAGCCTCGCGCAACGGCGGAATGCGCAACACATCGCCGGCCACCAATCGCTGGTCGGGGCCCGCGCGCTTGCCATTGACCCGCACTTCCCCGCGGCGGATCAGGCGGAAGATCCGGGTACGCGGCACGCCCCCCATAACACTGACCAGCACCCTGTCCAGCCGCAGGCCGCCCTGCTCGGCATCCACTACATGCTGGCGCACCGCAGTGCGCCTGGGTGCTTGATCCGCCAATTCGTCGCTCAAGCAACCTCCACGTAAATCATTGTTTCTAATATAAACAGTCGCTATACTGATTCGCCCCGCAAGCCCGTCCATCAATCGGCAGGCGCGGCGGCAAAATCGCGGCGATTCGCCGCATGGTAGTTGGTCCTCGTTCGCGAGGCCATCGCGCGAGAGTCCAGCCGGTCCGGTCGCAGCGTTCTACAACGGCTCCCCTGAGTTGAGCCTGAGCGCCCCCGGTCAGCGAACCTCAAAGGATTTGGCATGCCGCCTGCGTGGCTTTGGTCTTCGCCGCGGCAATAAAGCAAGTCACAATGCATTCATTGCACCCACTGACGCGCCGCCCAGCAATCTGCAGGTTCCCTGTAATGCCAGCTGCTCTTGCCCAATTGGTAAGGGCAAATGAAAAGAATGCTTGTCAATGCAACTCAACAGGAAGAGTTGCGCGTAGCACTGGTTGACGGTCAGAAGCTTTACGACCTTTCGATCGAGATCCCTTCAAGGGAACAGAAGAAGGCCAATATCTACAAGGCGCGCATCTCACGCGTCGAGCCTTCGCTGGAAGCCTGTTTCGTCGATTACGGCGCCCAGCGCCACGGCTTCCTGCCGCTGAAAGAAATCTCCAAGGAATACTTCCGCAACCAGCCGCAGGGCAGCCGGATGAACATCCGCGAACTGGTCAGCGAAGGCCAGGAAATGCTGGTGCAGGTCGAGAAGGAAGAACGCGGCACCAAGGGTGCGGCGTTGACTACCTTCATCAGTCTGGCAGGCCGCTTCCTGGTGCTGATGCCGAACAATCCGCGCGCCGGTGGCGTGTCGCGCCGCATCGAGGGTGAGGACCGTGAGCAGATGCGCGAGGTCATGAACCAGCTGCAGGTGCCGGATAGCATGGGCGCCATCGTGCGCACGGCTGGAGTCGGACGTTCAGTCGAAGAACTGCAGTGGGACCTGAACAATCTGAAGACGCAGTGGGATGCCATCGACGCCGCGGTCAAGGAGCGTCCGGCCCCGTTCCTGGTGTACCAGGAAGGCGATGCCGTGACACGCTCACTGCGCGACTACATGACCGATGACATCGGCGAAATCCTCGTCGACGACGCGGCGGCGTTCCAGAAGGCGCAGGAATACATGCAGCGCTTCATGCCAGGCGATGCGCATCGCAAGCTGAAGCTGTATGACGATGACATACCGCTGTTCACGCGCTACCAGATCGAGAACCAGATCGAGTCAGCCTATGCCCACAAGGTGCAGCTGCCCTCGGGAGGAAGCCTGGTCCTCGATTACACCGAAGCGCTGGTGTCCATCGACATCAACTCGGCGCGCGCGACGCGCGGCGGCGACATCGAGACCACGGCCACCAATACCAACCTGGAAGCGGCGGACGAGATCGCGCGTCAGCTGCGCATCCGCGACATCGGTGGCCTGATCGTCATCGACTTCATCGACATGGAAGAAGGCCGCAACCAGCGCGCGGTCGAAGACCGGCTGCGCGATGCGATGAAGATGGACAAGGCCCGCATCCAGATCGGCCGCCTGTCCCGCTTTGGCCTGCTGGAAATGTCGCGGCAGCGGCTGCGCCCCAGCCTGGGCGATTCCAGCCATCTGGTGTGCCCGCGCTGCAACGGCATTGGCAGCATCCGCAGCGTTGAATCGCTGGCACTGTCCATCCTGCGGCTGATTGGCGAAGACGTACGCAAGGAGCGCACTTCGCGCATCATCGTCCAGGTGCCGGTTGACGTGGCCACTTATCTGATCAACGAAAAGCGCGACACGCTGCGCACCGTTGGCGACAAGACCGGCGTTGACATCATGGTCGTGCCGAATCCGCACATCCAGACGCCGGAGTATTCGATCAAGCGCGTGCGCGAAGACGAATCGGCGCTGCCGGAAAACAACCAGATCAGTTACCAGATGCCGGTGGCCCCGGCGGTGGCCGACCCCACCGCGGCCGAGAAAAGACCGCCGGCCGAGCAGCCTGCCGTTGCGGCACTGATCCCCGCAGCGGCACCCATTGTGGTGGCACCTGCAGCACCGGTCGTGCCCGAAGCGCCGATGCCGGGCCTGCTGACGCGCATCAAACGCTTCCTGTTTGGCACCGAAGGATCGGCGCCGGCCGCTGCCGAAGCGCCCGCTGCTGGCAGCGGCAGCAGACGCCGTGATCATCGCGGTGAAAGCCGTCGTGACGGGCATCGCGATAGTCGTCGCGGTGAACGTCCCGAGGGTCGCGATGGCCGCGATGGCCGCGATGGCCGCGATCGCGGCCCCCGCCGCGACGACAGCCGGCGCGGTGAGCGTCAGCCCGTCCGACGCGATGAACCGCGCCGCAATGAGGCGCGCCGCGATGAACCACCCCGACGCGACGAACCACGACGCGATGAACCGCGACGCGACCACGAACGTCCGACAACCCAGGCCACCGCACTGGAGACGCCACGTAGCCCGGCTGATGGCGCAGGTCCGCGACCCGAGGGCGAGCGTACCGGTCGGCGCTCACGGCGTGGCGGACGTCGCCGTCGTGGCGGCAGCCGCGAAGGTGGCGCACAGTCTTCCGGCGAGAACGCCGCAAACGGCGCGCAGATGACTGCGGTCGGCGGCAACTCCGCGGGTACTGCAGACCGCTGGCCCGACAGCGCGCCCATCGCGCCGCCATCCGGCGATCAACCGGCAGTCAGCTGGACTGCGCCGCGACCGGCACCGGCACAACTGGATCTCGGTTCAATGGAACCCGCGACCCGTTCGTCCCCATCCGCTCCGGAGCCATCAGCAGAACCGGCGCCGCGCCAGGATGAGACGTCGCGCTCGCAGGTGGTGTATTCATCGGACCCCAGCCAGACCGGCTCGCAAAACGCCGACGGACGACGCGACGAATAAGGACTCAGCTGCCGAGCAATGACTCGGCCAGCGCGATGTCTTCGGCGGTATTGACATCGGGTCCCGGCAGCACAGTGCTGTCGGCGACCCGGATGTCGAAACCGTTCTCCAGCGCCCGCAGCTGTTCGAGTTTTTCGAGCTGTTCCAGCGTCGTGGGCGGCAGCGAGGCCAGCCGCCGCAGCGCGCTGACGCGGTAGGCATAGATACCGATGTGGCGGCGCGCGCCGCTATAGCTTTTCTGGCTGGCTATTCCGGCCGCCGCGCCTTCACGATTCCACGGAATCGGCGCACGACTGAAATACAACGCGCGCTGGTTGCCGTCGGTCACCACCTTGACCACATTGGGGTCAAGGAAAGCCTTCAATGCCACGATGCGCGAGGCCAGCGTGCCGATGTCGGCATCGGCATGCTGTTCGAGCAGCGCGGCCGCCTGTTCGATCAGTTCCGGCGGCATCAGCGGCTCATCGCCCTGCACATTGACGACGATGGCTTCGTCCTCCCAGCGCTGCAGATGCGCCACTTCGGCGATGCGGTCGGTGCCGGACAGGTGTGTGATGGCCGTCATCACCACCGGCGCGCCGAACTCGCGCGCCGCAGCGGCGATACGCTCATCGTCGGTGGCAATCACCACCTCGCTGGCGCGGGAGCGTTGCGCCCGTTCGTATACCCACTGGATCATCGGCTTGCCGGCAACACGGATCAGCGGTTTGCCGGGCAGCCGCGACGCGCCGTAGCGCGCCGGAATGACGACGCGGTACACCGTCAGCGGTCCAGCAGCGGATCGTCACTGGACAGCTGACGCGCCTCTTCCTCCAGCATCACCGGGACGCCGTCGCGGATCGGAAACGCCAGTCGATCGGCGCGGCATACCAGCAGCGACTGTGCGCGCTCATGCTGCAGCGGCCCCTTGCACACCGGACAAGCCAGGATATCCAGCAATCGCGCATCCATGAACACTCTCCCCAGCAATGTCTGTCGCTCGTGCGCTGCAAACTGTACGGTCACCGGCAGATACCAGTGCTGCGGCAGCGTGAAGGCGCAGCATTTTACTGCATCCTTCTCGGTCATCAGCACCGGCAGCGCATCGCCAAACTGCAATTCCGCGGCGTTGAACCGATGGTGATCGGGAAAACCATGCTCCCGCACCGACAGGCCCGCCGCCCGCAGTGTGGCAAAGAACCGCTGTGGATGGCCAATGGCGGCCACCGCATGCACGGCGTGGCCGTGCAGCTGCTCCAGCGGCATGGCTGCCGCGCCCGCCAGCGCGCGCAGCGGCTGCGCGGCCAGCTGCATCCGCAAGGCGCGCGGATCGCGCAGGAATTCGCCACCGTTCTGTACCAGCAGCGCCAGCGAATCCAGCCGCGACACCGGCTCGCGCAGCGGTCCGGCCGGCAGCAAGCGGCCATTGCCGAATCCCCGCGCGCCATCGATGACGGCAATCTCCAGATCGCGCTGCAGGGCCAGATGCTGCAGGCCGTCATCGGCAATGATCAGCTGCACATCGGCCTGCTCCAGCAGACGCGCCGCCCGCAGCCGGTTGCTGTCCACCGCCACCTGACAGCCAGTGCGACGGCGGATCAGTACGGCTTCATCGCCAGCGCTGGCGGCGTCGGTGTCATCATCCAGCAGCAACGGACCCGGCGCCGTACCGCGGTAGCCACGCAGCACCACACCGACGCGCAGCCCGCAGGATTGCAGTTCGTTGACCAGCCAGATGGTCAGCGGCGTCTTGCCGGTACCGCCCACCGTGATGTTGCCGATGACGATCACCGGACAGGCGGGTCGCCCCGAACGCAGCCAGCCGCGCGCGTAGGCAGCACGGCGCAGACGGACAATCAGGGCAAACAGAGCTGACAGCGGCCGCGTCCACCATGGCGGCACGGCGCCCTGATACCAGAACGATTGCAGCCAGCGTTCCATCGGTGCCGGCTACCTAGACGTTGAACTGCAGCTGATGCAGACGGGCATAGTGACCGTCGAGCGCAATCAGCGCCGCATGCGTGCCAGTCTCGACGATGCGGCCCTCATGCATCACCACGATCAGGTCGGCATGTTCGATCGTGGACAGGCGATGGGCGATGACAAAGGTGGTGCGGTTCTTCACCAGTTCCTCCAGTGCCGCCTGGATATGCCGTTCGGAAGCGGTGTCCAGTGCCGAGGTGGCCTCGTCGAGAATCAGGATGGGCGTGTCGCGCAGCAGGGCACGCGCAATGGCGATGCGCTGCCGCTGTCCGCCCGACAGCTGCACGCCGCGATCGCCGGTGGTGGTCTCCAGCCGCTGCGGCAACTCGTCGGCAAATTCGCTGACATGCGCGGCAAAGGCCGCGGCCTCGACCTGCCGGTCGGTAATGCCCTCGGCGCCGAAGATGATGTTGTTGCGGATGGTGTCGTTGAACACCACCACCTCCTGGCTGACCATGCTGATCTGCGCGCGCAGGTCATGCAGCGTGTATTCGCGGATGTCGATGCCGTCGAGCAGGATGGCGCCAGCGGTGGGATCGTAGAAACGCGGCAGCAACGACACCATTGTGGACTTGCCGCTGCCCGAACGCCCGACGATGGCCACCGTCCTGCCAGCGGGTACACGCAGCGACACATCGTCGAGAACCTGCGCATTGTCACGGCCATAGGCAAAGCGCACGTTGCGGAACTCCACCTCGCCGCGCGCGCGCGTCAGCGTACGCGTGCCACCGGCAGGCTCATCGGGAAGATCGAGGATCTCGAACACGCTGGCGCCAGCGGCAATGCCCTGCTGCAGCGGGCCTGCAACGCCGACCAGGCGCTTCAGCGCATCGGGCACCAGCAGCAGCGCGGTCAGGAACACCATCAGGTCGCCGACCTGCATGCTGCCGCGATTGACGCGCAGCGCGGCGATGTACAGCACGCAGGCCAGGCCCACCGAGGCGATCAGCTGCACGATGGGATTGCTGCTGGAACGCACCGACACCAACCGCATGTTGCTGTGCCGGTTGTGCTCATTGGCGTTTTCCAGGATGCCCGACAGATGCGCCTGCGCGTTGAACACCTTGACCACGCGGTGCGCGTCCAGCGCCTCCTTGGCGACGCGCGTGACATCGCCCACCGAATTCTGGATGCGCGAACTGTAGCGGCGCAGGCTCCGGTTAACGTCGCGCATCAGCCAGGCGATCACCGGCGCGATCAGCATCGACGCAGCGGCCAGCTGCCAGTCCAGCCAGAACAGATAGGCGATCAGCGCCGTCACCGTCACCGAATCGCGGATCAGCACCGTCAGCGAATTGGTGACCGATTCAGCCAGCAGCTCGACGTTGTAGGTCAGCCGCGTCAGCATGGTGCCCGATGACTCGCGGTCGTAGTAGCGCGTCGGCAGCGACATGTACTTGTCGAACAGCTCCGAACGCATCGACTTGATGATCTGGCGGCCCACCAGGCCCGGGAAGTAGTTGGCCAGGTAGTCACCGATGCCGCGCAGCAGGAACAGCCCGATCACCAGCAGTGGCAGCGTCATCAATACCGAGAAGTCGCGTGCGACGAAGCCGTCCTTGATGTAAGCGACGGCGCGCAGAGTGTACAGCTGGCTGCCGGAATACATCAGCATGCCCAGCACGCCGAACAGGTACTTGCGCCAGTGCGGCGCCGCATAGCCCAGCAGCCGACGGTAAACCTGGCCGGGCGGGTAACGCGGATCGGCGGTGTTCAAGGCGCTGCGGCCGCCGCTGCTTCGCGGGTGGTAACGATATTCAGCTGTGCGAACCCCAGCTGGCCCAGCGTATCCATCACCGTCACCACCGACTGGTGGGTGGCGCGACCGTCGGCGCGGATATTCACCGGCATTTCGCGCTGCTGGCCGGCCACCTTGATGACGGCAGCCCGCAGCGTGTCGGTGCTGGCATTGACCAGTTCGCGGCCGTTGACCAGGTAACCGCCTCCGGCGGTGACGGTAACCACCAGCGGTTCGGATCCCGACGGCGCCAACGGCACCGAGGCTGCCTCGGGCAGCTGGATGCGCAGACGCCCGTCGATACTGAAGGTGGTCGACAGCAGGAAGAAGATGATCAGCACCAGCAGCACATCGATCAGCGGGATCAGGTTGATGTCCAGATCATCGCTCCGTCGCGGACGCAAGTTCATGACTGCGCCGCCTCCATGGCGTCGGCCAGACGGATGGCATCCTTCTCCATCGCCACCACGATGCGGTCGACGCGCCCGCGCAGATAGCGGAAGGCGATCAGCGAGGGAATCGCCACCCCCAGACCTGCCGCGGTGCAGATCAGCGCCTCGGCAATGCCACCGGCCAGCGCCCGCGGGTCGCCCATGCCGCCGGCCACGATGGCGTCGAAAGACTTGATGATGCCGGACACCGTGCCCAGCAGTCCGAGCAGCGGCGCCACGCCGGCGATGGTGCCCAGCGTGTTGAGAAAACGCTCCAGCTCGAAAATCACGTGACGGCCGGTGTCCTGCAGCCGCTCCATCACCACGGCGCGCGGCCGGTGCCGGTGCACCAGGCCCGCGGCCAGGATCTTGCCCAGCGGCGAATTCTGCTCCAGCGCCTGCACCACCCGGTCATTGATCTGGTTGGCATCGATCAGCTGCGCGACCTTGCGCGTCAGATCCAACGGCAGCACGCGTTTGTCCTGCAGTGTCCACAGGCGTTCGAGGATGATGGCGGCGGCAACGATGGAACAGAGGATGATGGGCCACATCATCGGCCCGCCCGCCCGTACTATTTCCCACATGGGCCGGCATGATACCGAAGCCGCCGCAGCCTAATAAGGCTTTGTCGATGAGGTCCCGAGGTGCCGCAGCTGCAGACCGGCGCCAGCGCGCAGCTCGATGGCGCCCAGCTCGGCGGTCGTCAGCACCTGCGTACCACTTTGCCGCCCTGCCGACAGCATCTGCTGCGCAGCCGGACCGGCCAGCTCACGCGCACTGCGCGACAGCAGCACCAGGGCAGGAGCATCGCCTTCGCCCAGCAATGTCGCGGCGCGCGGCGCCAGCAGCAGCCGCGAGCCATCGCGGCCGGCGATGTGCAGTGCGCAGTTGCTGGAATCGACCAGCTGAAATTCCACCGAGTTCCAGCGCCAACGCCCGGCCTGGCAAGCAGCGAATTCCGACGGCAGCGTCGCGGCAGCCGGCGGCGCCTGCAGCACATCGATCGGCAATTCGGCACGTAGCGCCAGTATCCCGGCGCTGCGATCGGCATCGAGGCGCGGCAGCAGCAGACGATCGAGACGCCGCACGCGGTAGCTACGCAGCGCGGGCAGTACGGTGCCGCCGCTGGTGGCGCCGTCACTGCTCCAGGCCTCGCCATTGTCGTACAGCAGTGCGTGTTCGCGGGTGCGCACCAGCACCGCCAGGCCGCGTCCCACATCCAGCAGGGTGACGGCGAATTCACCCTCGCGCAGGCCCTCGGTGCGGGGAAACAGCACCGGCAGCAGCAGCAATCCGGCGCTGACACGCATGGGCCAGCGCCACGGCCACAGCAGCCAGAACAATGCCGGCGCACACAGCAGCAGCCACCACCATGGCGGCTGCAGGCGCCACAGTGCGAACGGCTGCTCGGCCAGCCACAGCAGCACTGGCCACAGCAGGCCGTGCAGCCAGCACAGCAATGCCGCGGGCAGCGCGGCCAGCGCCGGCAGCCCTGACAGCAGGGTGGCCAACAGCACCAGCGGCACCAGCAACAGCGTGAACAGCGGAATGGCAACAAAATTCAGCGCCAGACCGACCAGCGATACATTGCCGGCCAGAGCCAGCAGCACCGGCAGCAACCCCAGCGTCACCACCCATTGCGTCCGCAATGCGCCACGCCAGCCACCGCCCTCGCCGGCCACGTGGATCAGCAATGCCACCGCGACGAAGGACAGCCAGAACCCGCCGCTGAGCGACGCCAATGGATCGAGCAGCAGTACCGCCAGCAGCGCCACGCTGAGGGCCGGCGCCGCTGGCAATGGCCGTGCCAGCGCTCGCAACAGATACCAGGCCACCAGCATGATCAGCGTGCGTTGCGCCGGCACCGCGAAACCAGCCAGCAGGGCATAGCCTCCGGCGGCCGTGCAGGCGATAACGCCGGCCACACTGTCGCGGCGCCAGCGCTGCAGTGGCCGCCAATGACGCCAGCCGCGGCGCGCCGCAGCCGCGCCCAGCAGCGCGAACAGCGTGACATGCAGCCCCGAGATGGCGATCAGATGCGTGATGCCGACGGCGTTGAATACCCGCCACTGTTCGGCAGACAGGTACTGCGTGTCGCCCACCGCCAGCGCCACTGCCAGCGCAGCGGCGTCACGTTCGGCGACCAGGCCGCGCAGCCGTTCCGCCAGCATGGCGCGCAACCCGTCGATTGAAACCGGTGCCGCACGCTGCCGCAGATTGAGTCGCGACGGCAGCACCCGACCCGCGCCGTGCAGGTCATCGCGCAGCCATTGCCAGTGCGACGCGCGCCGACCGGGATTGGCGCGCGTCGACGGCGGATTCAGCACCATCAGCAATTGCCACTGTTCGCCGGTCAGCAATGGCGGCGCGTTGCGCCAGTCGATTCTGACGTGACGCGTCCGGTCGGCCAGCGACCCACCACGCAGCGCCTGCACCACGGCCGTGAAGCTGACATCGGCGCCACGCCGGCGCGGCAGCGAGTCGATGCGGGCAGTCACCAGCACCCGCTGGTCGGCCTGCATGACCAGCGCTGCTTGATACTGCTGCAGGTGCCAGGCCGCCCAGCAGCCGCCCGCGAGCACAGTGAACAGCGGCGCTGCGGCGCGGCTGCCCCGGCAACGCCACAGCACCGGCAACAGCAGCGCCAGCAAGCCGGCGCACAGCGGCAACACCGGTCGCCATGCGTCGGGCAGCGCCACCGCGCCCAGCGCCAGCAGCACGCCCGCCAGCAATGACAGGGCGTGGACGGCGATCACGGTCGCAACGCGCGTGCTGCCCGCGTCCTGCGCACGCTGCTACAGTGCGATGACGATGCCACGCCGAATCGTCAGGAGTTTCAGCCGCTGGGTGCACAACAACCGGCAGCGCTGGTACCTGCGCATCTTCGGCGAAAAAGTCGCCGAACGGCATCTGTGGTCGCTGAACCGCCATTCGATCACGGCCGCCTTCGGTACCGGTGTGGCCATTGCCTTTGTCCCCCTGCCCATGCACGCCGTGATGGCCGTGATCGCAGCCATCGTGTGGCGCATCAATCTGCCGGCAGCGATCATCGGCACGCTGGTGATCAACCCGCTGACCATCGTGCCGTGCTACTACGGCGCCTACCGGCTCGGTGCCTGGCTGCTGCGTGAACCACCACGGCAGTTCCAGTTCGAATTGAGCTGGCGCTGGCTGGAGCACGGTCTGGGGCCGGTGTGGGAGCCATTTCTGGTGGGCTGCCTGGTCTGCAGCGTGATTGGCGGACTGCTGGCCCGGCTGCTGCTGGAACAGTCGTGGCGGCTGGTGGTCAGGAAAAAGTATCGGTTGCGCCAGCAGCGGCGCACAAGCTCATAAACTCGCGGCTTCGACCATTTTCCCGTGTTCCAGCCGCAGTACGCGATCCATGCGTGCCGCCAGCCGCGGATCGTGTGTGACCACGACCAGGCTGGTATTGAACTCACGGTTCAGCTCCAGCATCAGCTCGAACACCTGCTCGGCGTTGTTGCCATCCAGGTTGCCGGTGGGCTCATCGGCCAGGATCAACCGCGGCGCCGTGACCAGCGCGCGCGCCACGGCAGCACGCTGCCGCTCGCCACCCGACAGCTGGTGCGGCCGGTGGTCGAGCCGCGCGGCCAGGCCGACGCGCTCCAGCAACGCAGACGCCCGCGCGCGCGCCTCGCTGGTGGGCATGCGGCGCACCAGCAGCGGCATGGCCACATTCTCCAGCGCCGAGAATTCCGGCAACAGGTGATGGAACTGGTACACGAAACCGATGGTGCGGTTGCGCAGCTCACCGCGCTCGCGTTCCGGCAACGCGTGAATGTCCCGTCCGTCGATGCACACACTGCCGGCATCGGGCCGGTCGAGCCCGCCCAGTATCTGCAGCAGCGTGGTCTTGCCCGAACCCGAGGCGCCGATGATGGCCAGCCGCTCGCCGCGCAGCACCGACAGCTGCAGATCCTGCAACACCTGCAGCGTCACGCTGCCCTGACGGAAATGGCGCGCCACATCGCTGGCCTGCAACACCGCCGTCATGGCGCCCGCTTCATTCATGCTTCAACCCCTGCGCCGGCTGCATGCCGGCTGCGCGCCACGCAGGATACAGCGTGGCCGCCGCACAGAGCAGGAAGGCCGTGCCGCACACCTGCAGCACATCGCTCCATTCCACGTAAGCCGGCAGATCGCTCATCAGATAGACCCGCGCATCGAGGAACTGCTGGCCGGTGAAACGCTCCAGCGCGTGCACCATGCCGGCCAGATTATGCGAGATCAGCATGCCGAGCAGCGCGCCGCCCACGGTGCCGATCAGGCCAATCAGCGTGCCCTGCACGGTGAAGGCGGCCAGCACGCTGCGCGGCGCGGCGCCCAGCGTACGCAGGATCGCAATATCGGTGCGCTTCTCCTTCACCACCATCACCAGCGCGGCCACGATGTTGAACGCCGCCACCGCCACCACCAGCAGCAGGATCACGAACATCATCGACTTGGTCATCTCGATGGAGCGGAACAGGTTGGCGTGATTGCCGGTCCAGTCGCTGACGTAGAACCCGCCGCCCAGCTGCAGCGCCAGTTCGCGTACCACGCGCGGCGCGGTGAAGGCGTCGCGCAGCGCCAGACGCAGCCCGGTGACCTGATCGCCCAGCCGGTAGATGCGTGCCGCATCGACGCGGTTGACCAGCGCCAGCGCGCGATCGAACTCATACATGCCGGAATGGAACAGGCCGCTGACCTGCATGCGCCGCATGCGCGGCGCAATGCCGGCCGGCGTCAGGCTGCCTTCGGGTGCCATCAGCACCAGCGAGTCGCCCACCCGCACGCCCAGCTGCTCTGCCAGCACATCGCCCAGCACGATGCGGAAACTCCCCGGCTGCAGGTCCTCAATGCGTCCGCCGGTGATGCGCGAGGCCAGTCCCACAGCACGCCTTTCATCTTCGGGTGTAATGCCGCGTATCGCCGTGCCCGCCACGCGATCGCCATGCGCAAGCATGGCCTGGGCCTCGACATAGGGGATGGCGGCCAGCACCTCGGGGCGCTGCAGCGCCACGCGTTGTGCGCCCTGCCAGTCGGGCAACACGCCACCAAGACCCATCAGCGTGGCATGCGAGGTCACGCTGAGGATGCGGCTGCGCAGCTCGCGCTCGAAGCCATTCATCACCGACAGCACCACGAGCAGCACCGCAACACTGATGGTCAGCCCCAGCACCGAGACCACGCTGATGAAGGACAGAAAGCCGCGCCGCTGCGTGGAGCGCAGATAGCGCGTACCGAGCAGCCATTCAAAGGGCATGGAGACCATGGCTACTCGTAGCGCAATGCATCGGCGGGCGACGTAGCGGCCGCGCGCCGCGCCGGATACAGCGTCGAACACAGTGTCAGCAACAGCGCCACACCGGCAATCCAGACCACATCGCCGACATGGAGTTCCGACGGAATTTCGGTGATGTAGTAGACATCGGCGTCGAGCACGCGCATGCCCAGCAGCGCTTCCAGCACCGGCACGATGCGCCCAACATTGCTGGCCAGCAGTACGCCCAGACCGACGCCGGCCGCCACGCCCAGCCAGGCAATCACCAGTCCCTGCGTGATGAATACGCCCATCACCCGGCGCGGCGAAGCGCCGAAGGTGCGCAGGATGGCGATGTCGGTGCGCTTGTCGTTCACCACCATCACCAGCATGGCCACGATGTTGAATGCCGCCACCGCGACGATCAGCAGCAGGATCAGCGCCATCATGGTCTTTTCGATGCGTATGGCGCGAAAGTAGCTGGCACTGTCCTGGGTCCAGTCGCGCACCAGGCTGCCGGGCGGTGCCACGCTGCGCACCGACGGCATGATGACGGGCGCATCCAGCGCTTCATTGAAACGCAACCGCAGACCGCCGGCCTGCGTCGAGGGTGGTGCCAGGCTCCGGGCATCGGCCAGATGCGTCAGCGCCAGCCGGTTGCCGCTGTCCTGCGGCCCCACCTCGAATACACCGGCCACCGTGAATTCGCGCAGCCGCGGCGTGGGTGTGCCGTTGATGGCCACTGGTACCAGCACCGTCAGCCGGTCGCCGCTGGCCACGCCGAACTGGTCGGCCAGCTCGCGATCCAGCAACAGCGCATTGCTGCCCGCCCGCAGCGCCGACAGCGCGCCCTGCTGCAGCAGTGGCGCCAGATCGCTGACCTGCGCCTCCTGCTCCGGATCGATGCCGCGCAGCGTCAGCGGCACGGTCTCGGGCAGATGCACGCCCAGCGCCTCCAGATCGACGAAGGGCGCCACACCGCTGACGCCGGGTATGGCGCGCAGCTGCGCTTCCAGCGCCGTGGCATCGGTGCCCGCCGGTGCGTCATCCAGCATCACGCGCGCATGCGCCGACAGCATCAGCAGCCGGGTCCGCAATTCGCTCTCGAAGCCGTTCATCACCGACAGCACCACGATCAGTGCCGCCACCCCCAGCGCCACGCCCGCCAGCGACACCCAGGTAATGAAGGACACAAAGAAGCGGTGCTGCCGGGCGCGCACGTAGCGCAGTCCGACGAACAGTGACAGCGGCTGGAACATCGGCCGGATTATAGACACCGATCACAGTTCGCGATCGGTGGATGCCGGAGGTGCAACCGTCGGCGCGGTGGCCGGTGCTATAGTCGGCCCGAGGGTGACACCATGAAAACACGCCAACTCGGACTGATGCTGGCCGCCGGACTGTTTGCACAGGTCGCTGCGGCTGAAACCCTGGTGATCGACGATCAGGTGGTGGTGCGCGAATCCACGCTGGAAAGACCGGCGCGCGGCCTGAGCATGGGTGCGGTGGAAGCCCGCTTCGGCGCTCCGCAGCAGCGCCATGCCGCGGTGGGCCAGCCGCCGATCACGCGCTGGGACTATCCCGGCTTCTCGGTGTTCTTCGAAAACCAGACCGTGCTGCATTCCGTCGCCATCGGCGGCTGACTTGTAATCCCGGGCGGGCACGCTAAGCTCGCCCGCGCGCTGAAGCCGGCCACACTGCCGGCGCGCTCCATCCAGAACCTATCTAATGCCCGCACTGCTGCAGCCGCCCGTACCGTCGGCGGCATCGCCTCATCTGCGCTGGAACTCGCTGCATGGCAGTGCACGGGCCCTGGCACTGGCCGAAGCCGTCTCGCAGGACCCGCGTCTGTGGGTTGGCATCGTCGCGGGCTCGCGCGAGCTGGAACGGCTGGGCGCCGAGCTGCGTTTCTTCGCGCCCGCTCTCGAACTGCTGACGCTGCCGGACTGGGAGGTGCTGCCCTACGACCAGTTCTCGCCGCACCCGGACATAGTCTCCGAACGCCTGCGCACGCTGGCGCGACTGCCGCAGCTCAAGCACGGCTTGCTGCTGCTGACGGCGGAAAGCCTGCTGACCCGCCTCCCTCCTCCCAGCTATGTGGCTTCACGCAGCTTCGATCTGCAACGTGGCACCACGCTGGAAGTCGAACCGCTGCGGCTGCGCCTGACCGAAGCCGGGTATCTGAGCGTCAGCCAGGTGCGCGGGCCCGGTGAGTTCGCGCTGCGTGGCTCGCTGTTCGACGTGTGGCCCATGGGCACCGATGAACCGCTGCGCGTGGATCTGCTGGACGAGCAGATTGAATCGATCCGGCGCTTCGACCCCGAAACGCAACGCTCGCTGGAGGCCACCGAGACGGTGCGGCTGCTGCCGGCCCGCGAGATGCCGCTGGATGCCGGGTCGGTGCGCGACTTCCGGCGCCGCTTCCGCAACCGCTTCAGCGGCGATGTCACGCGCATGCCGATCTATCGCGGCGTGGCCGAAGGACTGGCGCCGCCCGGCATCGAGTTCTACCTGCCGCTGTTCTTCGACGAAACAGCCTCGCTCACCGACTATCTGCCCGCCGATGCCGTGATCGCTTCCGACATCGATGTCGAGACTGCGCTGCATCAGGCCTGGCAGGGCATCGACGCGCGCTACGAAGACCATCGTCACGATGTAGAGCGCCCGCTGCTACCGCCGGCCGAGGTGTTCATCGATCCGCAGCAGATCGACGCCACGCTGCAGCAGCGGGCATCGGTCAGCATCGACCGCTTCGGCAGCACCGGCGAAACGTCGGCGCACGACTTCCCGACCCGCCTGGCACCCAGCTTCCAGCTGGATGCGCGCGCACCGCAACCACTGGCGCCCTTGCTGGACCATCTCGCTACCCATACCGGGCGCGTGCTGATTGCGGCCGATTCGCCGGGCCGCCGTGAAGTCATTGCCGGGCTGCTGACGGCGCACGGCCGCAGGCCACGCATGGTGGCCGACTGGCAGCAGTTCATCGGCGGCAGCGCGGCACTGGCCGTGGTGGTGGCCGAGGATCTCAGCGGCCTGGCGCTGGACGATCCCCCGCTGCTGCTGCTGTCCGAATCGCAGCTGTTTGGCGCCAGGGCGCGCCAGGAACGGCGTCGCCGGCGCGTGCAATCGGATCCGCAGACCATCCTGCGCGATCTGCAGAGCCTGGAAATCGGCGCGCCGGTGGTGCACGAGGTGTACGGCGTCGGCCGTTACCGCGGTCTGGAAATCATGGAGATCGGCGGCCAGAGCGGCGAGTTCCTGCAGCTCGAATACCGCGATGGTGACCGCGTCTATGTGCCGGTGCATGCACTGCGCCTGATCAACCGTTACAGCGGCGGCGCGCCCGACAGCGCTCCGCTGCACAAGCTGGGCACCGAGCAGTGGGCCAAAGCCCGCAAAAAGGCCGCCGAGGCCGTGCGCGACGTGGCAGCCGAACTGCTCGACCTGCATGCGCGGCGACAGGCGCAGCAGGCGGCGCCGCTCCATGCCGGCGAGCTGGAGTACCAGACCTTTGCCAATGCCTTTCCGTTCGAGGAAACCGCTGACCAGGCCGAAGCCATTGCGCGCGTGCAGTCCGATCTGGCCGCCGCCACACCGATGGATCGCATCGTCTGCGGCGATGTGGGCTTCGGCAAGACCGAAGTGGCGATGCGCGCCGCCTTCATCGCGGTGCAGGCGGGCCGGCAGGTGGCGGTGCTGGTGCCCACCACGCTGCTGGCCGAACAGCATGTACAGAGCTTTCGCGACCGCTTCGCCGACTGGCCGGTGCGCATCGAGTCGCTGTCGCGCTTCCGTTCGGGCCGCGAAACCGATGCGGTGCTGACCGGCATCGAATCGGGCCAGGTGGACATCGTCATCGCCACGCACCGGCTGCTGCACGCCAACGCGCGCTTCAGGAACCTGGGGCTGATCATCGTCGATGAAGAACACCGCTTCGGCGTGCGCGACAAGGAGCGCCTGAAGACGCTGCGCGCCGAAGTGCATGTGCTGACGCTGACCGCCACGCCGATTCCGCGCACGTTGAACATGGCGCTGGGCGGCCTGCGCGAGCTGTCGCTGATCAGCACGCCGCCGGCCACGCGCCTCGCCATCAAGACCTTCATCACCGAGTGGCATGGGCCCACGCTGCGCGAAGCGGCGCTGCGCGAGCTGCGTCGCGGCGGCCAGATCTATCTGGTGCACAACGAAATCCGCGACATCGAGCAGGTGGCGGCGGAGTTTTCGCGGCTGGTGCCCGAAGCCGAAACGCGCGTGGCGCATGGCCAGATGCGCGAGCGGGAACTGGAGCGGCTGATGGTGGATTTCTACCATCGCCGCTTCAATGTGCTGGTGTGCACCACCATCATCGAGAGCGGCATCGACGTGCCCACCGCCAACACCATCCTGATCAATCGCGCCGACCGGCTCGGCCTGGCGCAGCTGCACCAGCTGCGCGGCCGCGTCGGCCGCTCGCATCACCGCGCCTATGCCTATCTGCTGGTGCCCTCGCGCAAGACGCTGACCGCCGATGCCGTCAAGCGGCTGGAGGCCATCGAGTCGATGGAAGAGCTGGGCGCCGGCTTCGTGCTGGCCACACACGATCTGGAGATCCGCGGCGCCGGCGAATTCCTTGGCGAGGAACAGAGCGGCGAGCTGTCCGAAGTGGGCCTGACCATGTACCTGGACATGCTCGAGCACGCGGTGACCGAGCTGCGCGCCGGCCGGCAGCCGGCGCTGGAGCGGCCGCTGGCCGCCGCCAGCGAGGTGGAACTGCATGTGCCGGCGCTACTGCCCGATTCCTATGTGCCGGACGTGCACCTGCGTCTTGCACTGTATCAGCGCATTGCGGCTGCAGATGTGGCACAGCTGCAGGAGATGACCGCCGAACTGGTGGACCGCTTCGGTCCGCTGCCGGAACCCGCCTCCCATCTGCTGCGCCTGGCTGGCCTGCGACTGACCTGCCGTGCGCTGGGCGTGCGCCGTCTGGACCTGGGCCCGGCCGGCGGCAGCGTGCAATTCGAGGAAACGCACCAGGTCGATCCGGCCATCGTGATCAAACTGATCCACAAGGAATCGCGCGAGTACCGGCTGGAAGGCCCGTCGAAGCTGCGCATATCACGTCCGCTGCCGAAGACGGAAGCACGTTTCGAATTCGCAACCGGGCTGCTCGATCGGCTGCGCGGCCCTGATAAACTGCGGCGATGAGAATTCACGGTCTGCGCAATGCGTTGCGCTTGAGCCTGCTGGCATGGCTGGCACTGTGTGTTGTTCCGGCGTCGGCCCAGCCGGCCGGCAATGCACCGGCCGCCAGTACCTACCGTGTCGAGGTCGTGATCTTCCGCGCAGCTGCCGTGACCGGCAGCGAAGATCTGGGCGCGCCGGCCGAGGGCCGCGGCTTCAATGGCCGGCGTGACAACGATGGCACACCGCCGCGATTGATACGGCAGCTGACCGGTTCCGAACTGCAGCTGGGCGGCGTGGCGTCGCAGCTGCGCAGCAGCGGCTGGCAGGTGCTGGCGCATACCGGCTGGGTGCAGACCGCGACGGCCTGGGGCCGCCATGTGGGCCTGTCGCTGGCGGAACTGGGCGTGCAGGTTAATGGTCTCAGCGGCAACTTCTATCTTGAGCGCGGCGAATTCCTGCATCTGGGCACGCATCTGCAGCTGGCCGGCAATCCGCCGTGGACCCTGAGCGAACTGCGCCGCATACGATTCGCCGAAAGAAACTATTTCGATCATCCCGGCTTCGGCGTGATCGCCGTGGTGACCTCCGCCCGCTGACATGGAACATTTCGACCTCATTGTCATCGGCAGCGGACCTGCCGGCGAAGGCGCGGCCATGATGGCCGCCAAGAACCACCAGCGGGTGGCGCTGATCGAGCGCTATAGCGAAGTGGGCGGCGGTTGCACGCACTGGGGCACCATCCCCAGCAAGGCGCTGCGCCACGCCGTGAAGACACTGCACGACCTGCGCCGCAACCCGCTGCTGAAGGAGGCACGCGCGCTGCTGACACAGAGCTATCCGCAGCTGCTGGCCTCGGCCGGCAGCGTCATCAACACGCAGGTCAACAGCCGGCGCCGTTTCTACGAGCGCAATGGCGTGCCGGTCTACAGCGGCTCCGCCTGGTTCGTCGATGCGCACACGCTGGAAGTGCGCAAGCCGCACGGCGAGCCGAAGCGCATCAGCGCCGATCACATCGTCATCGCCACCGGCTCCCGCCCCTACCATCCGCCCGAGCTGGATTTTTCGCATCCGCGCGTGCGCGACAGCGACTCGGTGCTGCAGTACCGGGCCACGCCTTTCCAGGTCACCATCTACGGCGCCGGCGTCATCGGCTGCGAGTACGCCTCGATCTTCCTGAACCTCGGCTGCAAGGTGACGCTGGTCAACACGCAGGAACGGCTGCTGTCCTTCCTCGATGAAGAGATCGCCGAGGCGCTGTCCTACCACCTGCGCGAGCAGGGCTGTGTGATCCGCCATACCGAGCGCTTTGCCGGACTCGAAGCGCGCGAGACCGACGTGGTGCTGCTGCTGGAGTCCGGCCGGCGCATCAAATCGGATCTGCTGCTGTGGGCCAATGGCCGCACCGGCAACACCGACGGCATGAACCTCGAAGCCGTGGGCCTCAAGCCCGACGGACGTGGGCATCTGTCCGTCAATCCCCATTACCAGACCGCCGTGCCGCATCTCTACGCTGCCGGCGATGTGGTGGGGCCGCCGGCGCTGGCCAGCGCCGGCTATGGGCAGGGCTCGCATGCGGTGCGGCACATACTGGACCCGTCGGTGCCACCGCACCGGCTCGACATGGTGCCCAGCGGCATCTACACGCTGCCGGAAATTTCCTCGGTGGGCCAGAGCGAACAGCAGCTGCGCGAGAAACGCGTGCCCTATGAAATCGGCCACACGCACTTCAAGAGCCTGGCGCGCGCGCAGATGACCGACGAGAAGGTCGGCATGCTGAAGATCCTGTTCCATGCCGAAACGCTGCAGGTGCTGGGCGTGCACTGCTTCGGCGACAACGCCGCCGAGATCATCCACATCGGGCAGACGGTGATGGCGAGCAAGGATCTCAACAACCTGCGCTACTTCATCGACACCACGTTCAACTATCCGACCATGGCCGAGGCCTATCGCGTCGCGGCGTATAACGGGTTGAACCGGTTGACTTGAGTTGGTGGCGGGCGTTGCCGAATGCTGTCTATCGCAGGTCGACGGACTCCAGGTTGAACTGCGCCGCCAATTTGGCTGCGAAGTGAGCCGGATCGCTGACCCTGGAAATCGCCCACTCTGCTCTGATTCGTCGTGCCTCAGCCTGATCTAGTGCGGTACGAGCTTCGACAACGCTGATTTCAGCCTGTTGAACATCGTCCCGGCTAACGCGTCCCTGGGCGAACAGCGATTCAGTAAGTTGATGAAATTGTTGTGATCTTTTTAACAATTCTCCAGCTGCAGCCTTGGTCGCCGTGGCCTCTGCAAGCGAAGCGGACGCCCGGTGGAACCGCAGCTCCGCATCGGCAACAGCCTGCTCTGCACTGGCTCGCGTTCTACGGAGATCCGATTGTGCTGTTCGCAAGGCCGCATGTTGCGACATCACCGGGAACAGCGGCTGCTGTAGCTGCAGTCCGATGCGATAGCTGTTGGGTTCGATGTGTCCGGCACTGCTCCAACTTTCCGCATCCCGCCCCAGATAGTCCCGCCGACCGCTTAGCGTCAACGTAGGACCAAAACTGGCGCGCGCCTGTCGTACACGCTGCTCCGCAGCCCTTACGTTTTCCTGCGCTGCCCGTACTGCCGGGTCTTGTTCGATAGCAACGCCCATATCAAACGGCACGGAAGATATTGGCGTTGCAGGTGCCCTTTCGACGATGTAGAGCTGCTGCACCGACAAATGCTGGTTCATCGCCTTGGCAAGAGTGGCCGATGCTTCAGCCCACTCACGGCACGCCTGATACAACGCCTGCGTCGATTGAAGAACATCGCTTTGCGCCTGCGCCACCTTCAAAGCCGTTCCTAATCCCTGACGGAATTGCGCTTCAGCACGATCGGCTACCGCATCATGGAGATTGACCACCGCACGCTGCATTTCCACTTGCAGCTGGGCCAGCGCTACATCGATATAGGATGCCAGCGCCCCCTCAACATCGTCGTTCCACTCCTGAGTCTTTCCCTCGCGCGCAGCCGCCATGTCGGCACGACTGGCGCGAAAGCGAGCCAGATTGCCGCCGCCGCTGAACAACTGCCAGTTCAGATCAACGCTGCCAAAAAGCGTCTTGGCCTCGGAGGTACCGCCTACAACCGTATTGCCTATTGTAATAGGCGAAGTTGGCGAATCAGGCGTGAACCGCTCGCCCTGCATACTCAGGCCGAGGCTCGGCAGCAACGAACTGCGCGCAGCAGTTACCGAAGCCTCCGCCTTGGCGACGTCTTCCTGGGCTACGCGCAATCGCGGTGAGCGGTCAATCGTGGATGACAATGTGTCGGCCAAACTCAATGATGCTGTACCCTTAAATCCGCAGCCCATTTCCGCTGTCGCCAATGAATTTTCGCCCGCGTAGGCGCACCCTGCTCCGACCAATGTCATCCATGCCATCGCGTGGAGGCACCATATCTCGTGGACAGCGCGCATCTCTAAAACGGCCCATCACCCGTCACGTATCCTTGGCCATAGCCTTGAGCGATCAACCAATACAAATCACTGGTACTGACCTGCATACCATTCGGGAACGACAACTGACCCCATGGCGTAACGTATGTCGTCTCACCCCAGCCGCCGGGACTTGTGGATGGTGAGCCGCCAAACTGCGCGTTGGAGAATGTGGAGCTTCCACCTCCTCCCGAACCGCCGCCACCGATGGGCGGTATGTAGATCGGATCCGCTGGATCGTAATTCCAGAATCCATCAGATCCATTCACACCATGGAACAGATAGTACTTGGATATCTCGTACTGGCCTACGTTACGCGTGATATAGCCGCTGAGCGACGAGTTTTCGCTAAAGTAGCTGACGCCGCGCACAGTATTGGCGCTCTCCGGACCATAGTAATATGTTGGGTATACGGCTCCGTCGCTCGCAATCAGCTGATGGACGGCCGATAACGGATTTTCGCCATTAGCATAGCCTGCTGCTTCAGACGAGCTGTGGGGGAGGAGCGCGGCCTGGTTGATAGAAACCCCTGAAGCAATCATGCCGTCGCCGCCGTCCGTATACTTCACTGTGATGCCATATAGCGGGTCCAGACCGAAATCCGTATCGGTCACTATTTGTCCGGTGACATTGGACCAGATGCTGACATCAGCGGTCAGGCCCGCACTAAAGACTTCGGTTGGCGACCTGTCGTCATACAGTCTGACGTTGCCATCGAGATAGCTGGAGGAATAACTCCATATCCATCCACCGTCTTCGAACGGAATGCCGTCCCATGAGTACCAATCGTTGTACTCATAGAAATTCAGCCCCCTGACTTCTCCGGTTGCTGAATTCAATACCTCGTAGCCGAACTGGCCATCCGGGCTTGACCATGTGTAGGAATACGAACCATCAGCAAAGTTCGTCCAATCTTCGATGCTGCCATCCGTGTACTCATAGTGCTCCGTGAGGGCTGAATTCCAGTCCGCGGAGTAGTGCACGGTCGATGTGTAGCCATGCCCATCTCGATAGACGCTTATATTGGTACCGTCGGCTTGCACGGCATCGGTTCCAGAGCCCCCATCGACATCGAACCAAGTGTCGCTCAGCCAGGTACCGTCAGCCGCGTAAGTATCCGTGCCATACCTGCCGTCGCTGTTATGCCAGGTATCGTTGGTCAGAACGCCGGCCGCGCTGTAATACTCGGTGTAGTAATTTCCAGCGCCATCGTTGTGCGTATAGCTGCTTGTTCCATCGACGTAGGCGGCCCTGCCCTCACTTGACCCGTCAGCGAAGAAGGTATCCGTTCCGCTGCTGCCATCAGCGCGTTGCCAAGTTGCTCCCGTCTTTGTACCGCTGGCGTCATAGTGGGTAGTCGTTACATTTCCTCCGCCGTCGTTGGCGTACTTGCTGGTTGAACCATCAGACTGATGCACATACCCGAATGACGATCCATCACGACCAAAGGCATCCTCCCCGCTACTTCCGTCGGAGCGCTGCCAGGTGCGGTGCGTGACAAATCCATCCGGTGATGCGTAGTTTGTCGTTGTATTGCCAGCACCGTCCGATACGACACTGGAGGTCTCGTTGTGCACCGTTCGGCTGGTCAATACACCCGCCGCGTCATAATTCGACACTACGATCCGGCCGGCACCGCCCGAAGCCGGGATCGTATCGACCGTTACGGTCTTTGACCCGTCCGGGTAGTAAACGTAGCTCTTGAAAAC
>JAIBJM010000097.1 GCA_020029535.1 Gammaproteobacteria bacterium
AATCTTGAGGTGGACCGGCAGGACAGCCAGGTCCGTTGTGCATCGGTCCCGATGGCGCAGGGATGGCCAGCGGGGGAGTCAACAAATACGCGTAATGCGTTAGAGAGCATATGAGCGAAAGTTTCAGCGAACTGTTTGAACACAGCCTGGCCAACCAGCGTATCCGCCCGGGCATGATCCTGACCGGCCTGGTGGTCGACGTGACGCCTGACGTTGTCATCGTCAACGTGGGTCTGAAGTCCGAAGCGGTGATTCCGCTCGAACAGTTCAAGAACGAGAAGGGCGAGGTCGAAGTCAGCAAGGGCGACGAGATCGAAGTGGCGCTCGATTCCGTCGAAGACGGCACCGGCGAAACACGCCTGTCGCGCGAGAAGGCCAAGCGCGCCCGCACCTGGACGCGACTCGAAGAGGCCTTCACCAAAGGCGAGATCGTCACCGGGCTGATTTCCGGTCGCGTCAAGGGCGGCTTCACGGTCGAGATCGAACACGTGCGCGCCTTCCTGCCTGGTTCGCTGGTGGATGTGCGCCCGGTGCGCGACACCGCCTACCTGGAAGGCAAGTCGCTCGAGTTCAAGGTCATCAAGCTGGACCAGAAGCGCAACAACGTGGTGGTCTCGCGCCGCGCGGTGGTCGAACAGGAGTTCTCCGCCGAGCGCAGCGCGCTGATGGACAACCTGCAGGAAGGCGCAGTGGTCAAGGGCGCGGTCAAGAACCTGACCGACTACGGCGCCTTCGTGGATCTGGGCGGCATCGACGGCCTGCTGCATATCACCGACATGGCGTGGAAGCGCGTCAAGCATCCGTCCGAAGTGGTCAAGGTCGGCGACGAAATCGATGTGCGCATCCTGAAATTCGACCGCGAACGTTCGCGCGTCTCGCTGGGCCTGAAGCAACTGGGCGCCGATCCGTGGGAAAACATTGCGCGGCGTTATCCGCCGAACACGCGCGTGTTCGGCAAGATCACCAACATCGCCGACTATGGCGCATTCGTCGAGATCGAGGATGGCGTCGAAGGTCTGGTGCACGTGTCCGAGATGGACTGGACCAACAAGAACGTCAACCCGGCCAAGATCGTGCACACCGGCCAGGAAGTCGAAGTCATGGTGCTCGATGTGGACGAAGAGCGTCGCCGCATCTCGCTGGGCCTCAAGCAGTGCCAGGCCAATCCGTGGAAGGAATTCTCGGAGAACTTCAACCGCGGCGACCGTGTCGGGGGCCAGATCAAGTCGATCACCGATTTCGGCATCTTCATCGGCCTGTCGGGCGGCATCGACGGTCTGGTGCACCTGTCCGATATCTCGTGGGATGTGCCCGGCGAAGAAGCCGTACGCAGCTACCAGAAGAGCCAGCAGGTCGAAGCCATGGTGCTGTCGATCGATCCCGAGCGCGAACGCATCTCGCTGGGCATCAAGCAGCTGGCCAAGGATCCGTTCTCGGGCTACATCACCGACAACCCCAAGGGCAGCATCGTGCGCGGCGTAGTCAAGGAAGTGGACGCCCGCGGCGCCATCGTCGATCTGGGCAATGGCATCGAAGGCCAGTTGCGCGCCTCGGAACTGGGCCGCGATCGCGTCGACGACGCGCGCCAGTTCCTCAAGGTGGGCGACGAGCTGGAAGCCAAGTTCGTCGGTGTGGATCGCAAGACCCGCTCGATCAGCCTGTCGGTCAAGGCCAAGGAAGTATATGAAGAGGCCGAGGCTGTGCAGAACTACCGTTCCGAACAGCCCACCTCAGGCACCAGCCTGGGCGACCTGCTGAAAGAACAGATCGATCGCAGCTGAGCAGCAACCGCGGCACCGGCCAGTGTCCTGCACCGGCCGGTCGCTGCAATAACGCCACGCAAGGCCTGTCATGACGAAGTCGGAACTGATCGAGATCATTACGACCAAGCAGAAGCATCTGCCGGCCAAGGACGTGGAGCTGGCGCTGAAGCAGATGCTGGAAATCATGAGCGACGCGCTGGCGCAGGGTGATCGCATCGAGATCCGCGGTTTCGGCAGCTTCTCGCTGCATTTCCGGCCACCGCGCCAAGGCCGCAATCCCAAGACTGGCGAAGCCGTGGCGCTGGACGGCAAGTACGTGCCGCACTTCAAGCCGGGCAAGGATCTGCGCGAGCGCGTCAACGAAGGCGCCGGTCAGCCCATCCGCGACTGATCCTGCGCGAATGCGGCAGTAATGCCGCTCACGCCGCCGTTGCGGCGCCGCTAACGTTGGCGCGGTGTATCTACATCGCGCACGGAGGCGCAATCACCATGAATGGCACCAGTCGTTTCCTGATTCCGCTGCTGCTGATCAGCGGCGTTCCGGCCTGGGCCGGTCCGGTCAACATCAACACCGCCGACGCGGCCACCATCGCCAAAGAACTGAAGGGCATTGGTCCAGCCAAGGCGCAGGCCATCGTCGAGCATCGGCAGAAGCACGGCGCTTTCCGTTCGCTGGACGAGCTGGCGCTGATCAAGGGCATTGGCCAGAAGCTGGTGGACCGGAACCGCGCCGATCTGCGTCTGGATCGCTCCACCGCACCGGCAGCTGCCAAGCCGGTCGCAAAATCTGCGGCGGCCCCAGCGGCAAAGTAGGACAGCGCCGCAACAAGGCGGCGGAGTGCGATCCCTGTCATGTTGCTGTGCACTCCGCCGTCTATACTTCGGCGCATGAGCAAGACGGGCATTCGCACCGCAGTTTTCCCGGTGGCCGGCCGTGGCACACGCTTTCTGCCGGCGACCAAGGCGTCGCCGAAGGAAATGCTGCCCATCGTCGACAAGCCATTGATCCAGTACGCCGCCGAAGAGGCCCTGGCGGCCGGCGCCACGCGGCTGGTATTCATCACCGGGGCCTCGAAGCGCTCCATTGCCGATCATTTCGATACCGACCAGGAACTGGAAAAGCTGCTGGAGTCGCAGGGCAAGAGCGACCTGCTGCGCCAGGTGCGCAGCGTGCTGCCCAGCTACGCCACCTGCATATTCATCCGCCAACCGGCACCGCTGGGCCTGGGTCACGCCGTGCTGTGCGCTGAGGCGGCGGTGGGCAATGAACCCTTCTTCGTGCATCTGGCCGACGACCTCATCATCGGCGACATCGCCTGCCTGAAACAGATGGCCGACGCCTACGAATTCCATCGCGGCAGCATTCTCGGTGTTGAGGAAGTGCCGCACAGCGATACCGACAAGTACGGCATCGTCGAAGTGGAATCCTCGCGCAGCCAGGTCAGCCGCATCAGCACCATCGTCGAGAAGCCCAAACCCGCCGTCGCGCCGTCCAATCTGGCCGTGGTCGGACGCTATGTGCTGACGCCCGCCATTTTTGACGACCTGCGCCAGACCAGCCGGGGCGCTGGCGGCGAGATCCAGCTCACCGACGGCATTGCGCGCCTGATGAGCCATGAGGCCGTTTACGCGCATCGCTTCGATGGCAAGCGTTACGACTGCGGCAGCAAGCTGGGCTACCTGCAGGCCACGGTGGAACAGGCCCTGGCGCACAGCGAATTGCGCAGCGACTTCCGCACTTACCTGCTCGGACTGACCCGACAGCTGGCCCGCAAGCCTGCCGCCGGCACCAAGAAGAAGCGCCGCAAGGCGTGATGCGGATCGCAACTTTTCCCTGAGTCAAGAACCGCCGGATCCCGCCGATAAGATCCGGGACAGTTCAAGACCCGGGAATCGTTGCAAATGTTGTTGATCGTCGGCACCGTCGTCGTATTGGCCTGCGTCATTCTCGGGTTCGTGCTCGGCGGTGGCCATCTGCTGGCGCTGTGGCATCCCACCGAAATCCTGATCATCTGCGGCGCCGCCTTCGGCGCCTTCATCATCAGCAATCCGCTCAAGGTGGTGAAGGCCTCGTTTTCCGGCGCCATCGGCATGCTCAAGGGTCCGCGCTACAAGCGCGCCGACTACGTGGACCTGCTGAAACTCCTGTACGACATCCTGGTCAAGATCCGCAAGTCCGGCATGCTGGCCATCGAAGCCGACCTGGAATCGCCCGAGAAGAGCGAACTGTTCGCGCAGTACCCGCGCATTCTCGCCGACCACCACATGATCGAATTCATCACCGACTGCCTGCGGTTGATGGTGGGCGGCAACCTGGATCCGCACGAACTCGAATCGCTGCTCGAGTACGAACTGGAAACGCATCACAAGGAGTCCGGCGAGCCGGCCCACGCGGTACAGCGCGTGGCCGATGCACTGCCGGGCTTCGGCATCGTCGCGGCGGTGCTGGGCATCGTCAACACCATGGGTGCGCTGGAAGGCGCGGATACCGCCACCATCGGCCACAAGGTGGCGGCGGCGCTGGTCGGCACCTTCCTCGGCATTCTGGTGGCTTACGGATTTGTCGGCCCCATGGCCACGGCGATGGAGCACCGCGCCCATGAAGAGGGCAAGGCCTTCGAAGTGGTGAAGATGGCGCTGGTGGCCAGCGTGCGCGGCTATGCGCCACCGGTGGCCGTGGAGTTCGCGCGCAAGCTGCTGTTCTCCGATGTGCGCCCCACCTTCGCCGATCTGGAAAGCCATCTGAAGGGCAAGAAGAAAGAGGCTGTGGCGGCGTGAACGCCAAAGCCGAACGACCCATTGTCATCGTCAAGCGCCCCCGGAAGGGCGGTGGCGGACATCATGGCGGTGCCTGGAAAGTGGCCTACGCGGACTTCGTCACCGCGATGATGGCCTTTTTCATGGTGATGTGGCTGGTGGCGGCCGTCTCCAAGGACCAGCGCGCCGCGATGTTCGAGTATTTCAAGAACCCCAGCATGCAGGAAGGCAAGTCGGTCAAGGCCTCGCCGGGGCAGATGGGACCGGGCGGTGCCAGCACCAGCGTCATCGATCTGGGTGGCGGACTGGACGCGCAGAAATCTTCCGGCGATGGCAAGGAAATCGGCGAGAGCGGCAAACCCGATGCCGATGAGGCCAAACGCCTGGCCGATCAGGCCGAGCGCGAGAAGCTGGAATCGCTGATGGAGGATCTGCGCAAGGCCATCGACCAGAGCCAGGCGCTGCAGCCGTTCAAGGACCAGCTGCTGCTGGACATCACGCCCGAGGGCTTGCGCATCCAGATCGTCGACGCGCAGAACCGGCCGATGTTCGATCTGGGTTCATCCAAGCTCAAGGACTACACCGGCTCCATCCTGCGCGAACTGACGGCTTATCTGAACACGGTGCCAAACCGGCTCAGCCTGACCGGCCACACCGATACCACGCCCTACATGGCGCTCAACGGCTACTCGAACTGGGATCTCTCCGCCGACCGCGCCAACGCAGCGCGGCGCGCGCTGGAAGCGGGCGGACTGAGCACGGACAAGATCGCGCGGGTGGTGGGATTGTCCTCATCGGTGCTGTTCGACAAGCAGAATCCGCGCAATCCCATCAACCGGCGCATCAGCATCATCGTGATGACGCGCCAGGCGGAAGAAGACGCCCTGCGCACCGATACGCCAGCGGCGCCCGTGGCGGCGGCAGAGCCAGCAGCAGAATCTGTTACCGACCCTGCGCCACCGGTGGAGCCGCCTGCCACCGTGGCAGCAGGTTAGATCACAGGGGCCCCGCGCCTTCCGCTTCCGGCAAAATCTCCGCTACCATGCCGACTGGGCCCGCGCACACTTCCAACAAGAGGCGCACCCGGGGGTTGTAAAACGGCACAGAGACCGGAGGCTGCAATGAATAAGAGGCAAGGCGCGTTCAGCGCACTCAAGCGGATGCTGTTGGTGATTGGCATCGCGGCAATATCCACCGCCTGTTCGCAACCCAGAACGGCGGCCAGTGTCCTGCAGGCCGCCCAGCAGACGATGGGTAATCCAGCGTCCATCCGGTACGCAGGAACTGGAATGAACGCTGCCGTTGGCCAGGCGCTCGCGGTCGGACAGGCATGGCCGCGACGCGACCTGACGGCCTATTCACGCACGATCGATTACGACAAGCGCGCGTCCCGCGAAGAGCTGACGTATGCGCAGATGGTTTTCGGCGGCCAGCAGCAGAACACCCAGGTCGTCGGTGACAAGGCGTGGAACGTGGGCGCCAGCGGCCCGGGGCCCCAGGTAACGGGCCCGGTGCCCCGGCCAGAGCAGGCCGAGGAGCGCCAGCTGCAGATCTGGCTGACTCCGCACGGATTCATCAAGGGTGCGATGACCGCCGGCAATGCCACATTGTCTGCGCCGGAAGGCGCATCCGAAAGCGTGGTTTCCTTTACGGCGCTGGGCAAGTACAGGATCGACGGAACCATCGATGCCAACAACGTCGTGACCCGCGTGGCGACCACAATCGCGAATCCGCTGCTTGGCGATACCGCCGTCGTCGCGAACTACAGCGACTACAAGGACTTCGATGGCGTGAAATTCCCGAGCCGGATCGCCGTCGAACAAGGCGGCTTCCCGTGGTGGGAATTGAACATCTCGGAAGTGACAGTGAACCCGGGTCTCGATCTGCCGATTCCGGACGCAGTAGCTTCGGCAACAGTTCCACCCGAGCAGGTTGCCAGTACAAAACTGGCACCCGGTGTCTGGCACCTGATG
>JAIBJM010000005.1 GCA_020029535.1 Gammaproteobacteria bacterium
TTCACCGCCGTACTCGGTGTGATTGCCCTCGGCACGCACGTAGGCCGAATACTTGTCGAGGCTGGGTGCCGGTGTGATGAACCGCACCGTGCCGCCCAGTGACGAACCACCATACAGCGTACCCTGCGGGCCACGCAGCACTTCGACGCGCTGCAGATCGAACATCGGGGGTGTCGGTGTGCCATTGATCTGGAAGGCGCTGGTCGTGAACCGGCGCTGCAGCGGCGTTTCATTGAGATAGATGCCGGTCGTTGCAGCACCGGAAGTACCGCGCACGCCACGGATCGTGAAGTTGTTCATCGCCGCGCTATCGCCGGCGGCCCCAGCGCTCGAAACCGTCAGGCCCGGCACAACGCGCGCCAGATCGCGGATGTTGGTGATGCCCTGGGCAACCATCTGATCCTGACTGACCGCCGACACGCTCATGGGCACCCGGTTGACGGTCTCCTCGACGCGGGTGGACGTGATGATCACATCCTCCAGTTCGGGAAGATCAGACGCCCCCTGCGGGAAGACCTGGCCGGCGACCAGCAAGGAAGTCGCAGCGACCACACCTCTGCACAAAACACTCGCAACCGATTGATCGGATTTCATAGCCCCTGTTCCCCTCAGTTAATCGTTCTTAGGCCGGACGCTGAAGGCGGCCTCCCGCGTCGGACAGCGCTAGTAAAACACAACAGGGAAGAAATCCCTCAGCCCCAAGCTATGGGAAATACAGGTAATTCCGCCAATTTTTGTAAAGCTTCTGGCGAACGTTGTGGGGACGCAACCGCCTTCGTGGGTACGTCAGCGCCGCCCCAACTCTGCCCAGATCAGCAACGCCGCGACGATGACACCCAGGCTGGCCGCCACGGCGGTGTTGCGGTAGCTGCTGACCTGAAGGGCCGTACCCGCGACGAACAGCGCGGCGGCCAGAACCAGTTTTGCCTTGGTGCTCATCGGCGCATCTAACCCGATTCGGCGGACAATATGAAGATGAAACCCCCGGATGCCGCCGATCACGACGACCGTCACCGCCTCGACAAGTGGCTGTGGCATGTGCGCTTGTTCAAGACACGCTCGCTCGCGGCCGAAGCGGTCAGCGGCGGCAAGGTGAAGCTCGATGATGAACGCGTGAAGCCCGCGCATGCGGTGCGCCGCGGGCAACTCGTGAGCGTCACGCTGCGCGAACGCGCCATCGAACTGGAAGTGATCGACCTGCCGCCGCGACGCGGCCCGGCCGCGCAGGCGCAGGCCTGCTATGCCGAGACCGCGGCCAGCGCCGAGCGTTCCGCCCGCCATCACGAGCAGCGGCGCCTGGCCGCGCTGGTGCGCCCGCAACCCGATCACCGGCCAGACAAGCGCGAGCGCCGACAGCTCGATCGGTTGCGGCGCCAGCAGGGATAGAAACTGCGATGGATAGCCAAATCCGCAGCAACACCAATCAGCGTGCGGGCGCGAAATCGAGGAAAACGCACCACTTTACCTTCGCGCAATGCTGAGTCAGGAGTGCCAAACTGCGCGTTAACCACAGTTTACAGTTCGTTAACCATGGTTTACACTCCAGCCGGGATCAATATCCTCAAATCGCAGGTCTTCGAGGCGTGGTTTTCATCACTGCGTGATCGCCAGGCCAAGGCTCGCATTGCGGTACGTATCCGACGCCTTGCGCTCGGCAATGCCGGGGATGTCCGCCCCGTCGGTTCCGGTGTCAGCGAGATGCGGATCGACTACGGCTCCGGCTACCGGGTTTATTTCAAGCAACGGGGAACGGCACTTGTGCTCTTGCTGTGCGGAGGAGACAAGCGATCCCAGATCGCGAACATCCGAAGGGCCATTGAAATCGCAGCGGACTGGGAGAAATAGGCCATGGCAGCAAAGAAACACCGCAAGAAAAAATTCTCACCTTACGACACCGCCGACTACCTGAAGTCCAGGGAAGATGTCGTTGCCTATCTCGAAGCCTGCATGGAAGAAGGCGATGACGACCCGGCATTCGTCGTCGCAGCGCTCGGCGACATCGCGCGGAGTTATGGCATGGTGAAACTTGCGCGGGAAACCGGGCTGACGCGCGAAGGACTCTACAAGGCACTCTCCGCAGACGGAAATCCGAGCTTCGGGACGGCGCTCAAGGTGTTAAAGGCCTTGGGCGTGAAGCTGGTGCCCCAAGTGGCCTGAAAGCTCCAAGTTCACGCGAAGCACTACCGTCAATGCGTTCGCGCGGCACGCGATCCTCGTCGCGAATCAGCAATGCGATGAGATCGTGCACGTCCATCAGCCCGCCACGCCTACAACAACCCCGCCGCAACGGCGGCGGCACGGAAACGAGTCAACAGACTGGGATGCAAGGTACCGAGGCGCGGCAGCAGTCCGTGCGGGGCGGCGGGTGGCATGGCGAACCAGTCATGCGTGTAAGGCAGCAACACCCGCTCGCGCAAATTGAATTTCGTCGGGAAGCTCAGACCCGATAGTTTGTAGGCCGCCGTCTCCGCGGCTGTGATTGCAAACTCGCCAGAGAACAATTCGTCTACACGTTGAGAGGTGCCATAGGCAACAAGGACGCGATAAAGCGGCGCATCAGCATCGTCAACGGTGATCGCCAGCGCTGGCCTGTGCTTGGGCCCCGGATGTAGAGCCTTGTTCTCCGGGAACGCGCACCAAAGTATGTCACCCGCCGAAGGCATCCCCCAGCGCGTATCTGTCGCAGCGCCAGAGACAGTCACAGCAATGTGGAACTGATCGAGCTGATTTCCTGGCGACCGGCAAGCCGGCGGACGGTGGCAAGTTGCTCCGCAGTGAGCGGCCCGTCGTCGGGTTCGTAGGCAGGCAGTACGCTATCGGCCAGGCGCCGTAGCGCAACGTGCACGACCTGTGTCTCGTTGAGGTTGAGTTCCGCGGCAAGCTTGCGCATGGTGCTGCGGGTGACGCCGAACATTCCGTCACGGCCGCGAAAGCTTACCAGAAGCTTCTTGCCCTTCTCGGAACCACTCGTCTTCGGAGCGGACCTCACAGACATCAAACCGGCCTGCCTACCGGACGTCTTGCGCTTGCTGCGAACGTGGTTGGTGCTCATTGCGAACCCCTTACCTTGATATATAGAACGTATATATCACATTCGCTGACGGTAAAATTCCTCATCCTTGGGGATGAATCGTACGCGGAGCACTGCAACTCACTGATTCTTCGAGGAAATAGCAACCCGCCGAAAGCCACCTCACTCCCACTCAATCGTGGCCAGCCCTCGCAAGTGCCTGGGGTTATTGAGCTTCCAGCGAGAGTTGCAGGATTTTACCGTCAAGAATGCCGTCAGAACGTGCCGCTTGGCAGCGCATGGTGCCGATAGAACGTGAAAGCACAGAACGCGATCCCTGAAGCGATGAGCGATTGGCAGGCATTCCCGCCGGATTCATACACCTTGCTACCTGTATCCTATCAGGATACAATGCGTCGTGATCAAGTCATTCCGCCACGACGGGCTTGAGCGCTTCTACCGCACCGGCTCGAAGGCTGGCATACAGCCCAAGCACGACAAGAAGCTGCGCTCACAACTGACCGCCCTGGATGCGGCGACGCAGCCGCAGGACCTCGCGGCGATCCCAAGCTGGCGCCTGCATGAGCTGAAGGGCAATCAGGCCGGTCGCTGGTCCATCACGGTCAACGGCAACTGGCGGCTGACTTTCATCTTCGAGGGCACAGACGTTGTGCTGCTCGACTACGAGGACTATCACTAGGAGCGGCAACATGAGCCAGATGCACAACCCCTGTCACCCCGGCGAGGTGCTCAAGGAAGCCCTTAGCAATATCAGCGTGACCGACGCCGCCGAGCGGCTAGGCGTGGGCCGCGTGGCGCTCTCGCGCCTGCTGAATGGCGCCACCGGCATCAGCCCGGAGATGGCCATGCGCCTGTCCAAGGCGCTCGGCACGTCACCGGAGTTCTGGTATGGCATGCAGGTCAACTACGACTTGTGGCAGGCCAAGAAGAAGTTTCGCGGCAAGGTACGTCCCATCGTCCAGCGCGAAAACGCTGCGGCTTGATAGGCAGAAGGTTTAGGAATCTGGATTTTTGCTCACCGTGAGTGAGTAAATTCGATACCAGGTAAACCACACGACAGATTTGCGGATTGGAAATTCAAACCGCCCCTGTAGGGCAGTCTACTTGGCCGAACTGGCTTTATGGTGAGCCCGAGCCCGCCATCGTCAGACCCTGCCCAGTGAATCTGGCGGCCAGCGGATACGCCCCCTCAGCTTTGGTTCACAGCAGACGCGACTGCACCGGCGGCGCCCGCGCTCCAAGCGGCAGCTCGGGGTGATGCTGATCCGGCGCCATGCCATCCAGGTGCGCCAGAATCTTCGCAATGACCATCGGCTCCTCGATGCTGGCAATGACCTTGAGCTTCCCGCCGCAACGCGCACAGGCCTCGATCTCAACGCTGAACACGCGCTTGAGTCGTTGTGCCCAGCTCATCGCCACATGTCGGGGCGTGGACGATGGCTCAGCGCCCTCTTCCACCTGCGGCTTCTTGCCCTGGCCCCGACCCGCCGGCGTTACCGCTGCGCGCAGCTTGCTGTGCGGCGCGAACACACCGTGATATCGCGTCAGATGCATCCGCGGTGGCGGCACCAGTGCGGCCAGGCGCGCCATCAGGTCCAGCGGTTCCAGTACGATGTGGGTGGTGCCGTCCCGATACGGCGTCTTCAGGGTGTAGCGCACCTGCCCTGACGACGTGAGCGCCATGCGGTCCACCGCCACTGGCGGGCGGCTGACGTAGCGACACAGCCGCTCAAGCTTCTGACGCTGGTCAGGCTCAATGTCGATGCCGGCGGCTCCGGCCCCACCCAGGGAAAAGGCCCCGGGGAAAGCCTCCAGGTCAGCCGGTAAACAGAACTCCGCGGTTTGAGCGAGAGCCCCCGCAGGCCCGGGGGGTTTTTCCTGAACTGGCGGTTGATGCGCCCTCACTCGATTGCGCGCGGCCCCACCGTCTTGAAGGTGCTTCGATAGGCGTCGGAAAGACGACTCTGGGTGCAGTCCTGCTCCACCATGCGGGCAGCCTGCTCGGCCGCACTCTTCGAGAGAAACAGATATGGGTGCGTGGACCGCTTGAGCGTGGTGAGCTTGTGTTCCATCGCGGTCTCTTCGGACTGGACATAGACACGCAAACCGGGCGCCACTTCGACGAAGTATTCCCTGCCCGCCTCGGCGTTGAAAGTGGCTTCCCACTTGGGTCCGCCGTACACACCGAGATGGGAGAAATAGTACCTGGCGCCTTTCAGGAGCCACGGTCTGATCCATTCATTGTCCGATGAGTCGCACTTGAAAGGCACTTCGCTGACGCCGCGCGCGCGCACGGTGACACTTCCCGGGGTCACCGCCACGGTCTCGTAGCGACCCGACCATAGCGCACCCGTCAACGCATCGTTGACATCGAAGCCGATGGGTGCGGCCGAGCCTGCCCCTTTGCGCCGACGGTAGACATAGACTATGGCTTCGCCAGCAGGGACATTCGCGACGCGCTGAAAGGTGCGGTCGTTGCCATCCTTATCCGCTGCGACCGCGCTGGCAGACAACGCAAACGAAAACGCCGCCGCCAGCGCCAGCACGAGCAATCGTTCGGCACGCATACTCCCCCCCTATTTCCGTTGCGCTGCCCGGCGTTGTTCCAACGCTGGAGGCAATGAATGCTACACCGGTTCTCGTGGATCCCTGACCACGCCCGCAACGGGCTCAGCCGCGCGGGATGCCGGGGAGAGTGCGTACAGGATGGTGCAGAGCAGGGCCCCGAGCGGCGCGGCGGCCTTGTTTCGGCGCAACATACTTTCCCCCTTGGACAATATTCGGCACCCCTGAACCCAGTTTTACCGTCAGAGTGTCCCGCTTGGTACCGATAGATGGCGAACGATTCGGAGAGTTTATTTTTTTATTCAGTGAGTTAGGTTCTTATTTCGCGGGGTGCCGATAGGCTGCGAAAGGCACCTAATCACTCCCACTCAATCGTCGCCGGCGGCTTCCCGGAGATATCGTAGACCACGCGCGACACGCCTTTGACCTCATTCACGATGCGGCGCGAGCACAGGTCCAGCAGTTCGTACGGCAGGTGCGCCCAGTGCGCGGTCATGAAGTCGATGGTCTGCACGGCGCGCAGGGCGATCACTGGTTCGTGGCGCCGGCCGTCGCCGGTGACACCGACGCTCTTCACCGGCAGGAACACGGCGAAGGCCTGTGAGGTCTTCTCGTACCAGCCGGCCCTGCGCAGCTCTTCGATGAAGATGTGATCGGCCTGCCGCAGCGTGTCGGCAGCGGCAGCGGTCACTTCGCCGAGGATGCGCACGCCGAGGCCCGGGCCTGGAAACGGATGACGATGCACCATCTCGGCGGGCAGCCCCAGTTCGACGCCAATGCGCCGCACTTCGTCCTTGAACAGTTCGCGCAGCGGTTCGACCAGCTTCAGCTTCATGTGCGCGGGCAGCCCGCCGACGTTGTGGTGGCTCTTGATCACATGCGCCTTGCCGGTCTTGCCACCGGCGGACTCGATCACGTCCGGATAGATGGTGCCCTGCGCGAGAAACTCCACGTCCTGGATCCTGTGGCTCTCTTCCTCGAACACGTCGATGAACAGTTTGCCGATGATCTTGCGCTTGGCCTCCGGGTCGGCGACGCCCTTCAGTGCGGCGAAGTACCGCTCGGCGGCGTTGACGCGGATCACTTTCACGCCGAGGTTGCTGGCGAAGATGCGCATCACATCGTCACCTTCATTCAGGCGCAGCAGCCCGTGGTCGACGAACACGCAGGTCAGCTGATCGCCGATGGCCTTGTGCAGCAGCGCTGCCACCACCGAGGAATCCACGCCGCCGGACAGACCCAGCAGCACGCGGCCCTGCCCCACCTGTGCGCGCACGCGCGCGATGGCGTCTTCAATGATATTGCCGGCATTCCACGAATTGCCGCAGCCGCAGATGTCGTGCAGGAAGCGCGCATAGATGCGCTCACCCTGCTTCGTGTGCGTGACCTCGGGATGGAACTGCAGCGCGTAGTAGCGGCGCGAATCATCGGCCATGCCGGCAATCGGCACATCGCCGGTGGAGGCGATCAGCCTGAAGCCATCAGGCAGCGCCGTGACGCGATCGCCGTGGCTCATCCATACATCGAGAAGCCCGAAGCCTTCGGAGCTGACACGATCTTCGATGTCGCGCAGCAGCTGCGAGTGGCCGCGCGCGCGCACTTCGGCATAGCCGAACTCGTGCACGGTGCCCGGCTCCACGGTGCCACCCAGCTGCGCAGCCATGGTCTGCATGCCGTAGCAGATGCCCAGCACCGGGACGTTCGCCGCCCACACCGCGCGCGGCGCGGCCGGCGCATCGATCTGCAGCACCGATTCGGGCCCACCGGAGAGGATGATGCCCTTGGGCGCGAACCCGCGAATCGCCGCATCGCCGGCATCCCACGGATGGATCTCGCAGTACACACCCAGCTCGCGCACCCGCCGCGCAATCAGCTGCGTGTACTGCGAACCGAAGTCGAGGATCAGGATGCGGTCGGCGTGGATGTTCATCCCTCCCTCACGAAATCCGGTAATTGGGCGCCTCCTTGGTGATCTGCACATCGTGCACATGGCTTTCGCGCATGCCGGCGCCGGTGATGCGCACGAAGCGGGCGCTGGTCCGCAGCTCCTGCACGCTGCGCGTGCCGGTGTAGACCATCGCCGCGCGCAGGCCGCCGGTGAGCTGGTACAGGATGGACACCAGGCTCCCCTTGTACAGCACACGGCCTTCGATGCCTTCAGGCACCAGCTTTTCCAGTTCGCTGCAGCCGTCCTGGAAGTAGCGGTCCGCCGAGCCGTGCTTCTGCGCCATGGCGCCCAGTGAGCCCATGCCGCGGTACTGCTTGTATGAGGCGCCCTGGTACAGCTCCACTTCGCCGGGGCTTTCCTCGGTGCCGGCGAACAGGCCGCCGATCATCACCGAATGCGCGCCGGCCGCCAGTGCCTTGGCGATGTCGCCGGAGTAACGGATGCCGCCATCGGCGATCAGCGGCACGCCACTCCCTTCCAGTGCCCGGGCCACATTGGCCACAGCGCTGATCTGCGGCACACCGACGCCAGCAACAATACGCGTGGTGCAGATGGAACCAGGCCCGATACCCACCTTCACCGCATCGGCACCGGCTTTCACCAGATCCTGTGCGGCTTCGGCGGTCACGATGTTGCCGGCGATCACCTGCAGCTCGGGCCACTTTTTCTTGATGGCGGTGACCGTGTCGATCACCCAGCTGGTGTGGCCATGCGCGGTATCGACGACCACCACGTCCACATTCGCCTCGCGCAGCGCGGCGACGCGATCGATGGAATCGGCTGTGGTGCCGACGGCGGCGCCCACCCGCAGGCGGCCGTTCTCGTCCTTGCTGGCGCGCGGAAAATCCGTGGCCTTCTGGATGTCCTTCACGGTGATCATGCCGGTGAGTTCGGAATCACCGTTGATCACCAGTACCTTCTCGATGCGGTGCTTGTGCAGCAGCGCCTGCACCTCTTCCTTCGAGGCGCCTTCGCGCACGGTGACCAGCTGGTCCTTCGGCGTCATCACCGTGGACACCGGTGAGTCCAGCTTGGTCTCGAAACGCAGGTCGCGGTGCGTGACAATGCCCACCGCCTTGCGACCCTGCACCACCGGCACGCCGGAGATGCCGCGCCGGCGCGTCAGCTCAATCACTTCGCGGATGGTCATGTCCGGTGACACCGAAATCGGTTCGCGGATCACGCCGCTCTCGAACTTCTTGACCTTGGCCACCTCGGCGGCCTGGGCCTCCACGGTCATGTTCTTGTGGATGATGCCCATACCGCCTTCCTGCGCCATGGTGATGGCTAGGCGCGCCTCGGTCACCGTGTCCATGGCGGCCGAAAGAATGGGCAGCCCCAGGCGGACGTTGCGCGTCAGCTGCGTGCCGAGGTCGATTTCCCTGGGGAGGACGGCCGACGCCGCCGGAACCAGCAGGACGTCGTCAAAGGTGAGGGCTTCTTCGAGGATTCGCATGGCGCATTCTACGCAGCTGGCCCGGGCCGGTAAACCCGGCACGTCCGTCAGGCCCGGTCGCTGGACCTGAGGGGCCTCGGGTCTCCGGGCAACGAAACAATTTGTATACACAAATTGTTCGGCGGCTCCCGGAAGCATGCAATGCAGCCCCACCCAATCGCCGTGGACGCCGCTGCTACACTGGTCTCATGAATGGCCCTGACCCCAGCTCTGACCGCACCGTCTACACAGTCGCGCAGCTGAATCGCGCGGCCCGGGTGGTACTGGAGTCCGGGCTCGGCATGGTCTGGGTGGAGGGAGAATTGTCCAACCTGGCCCGCCCCTCCTCCGGCCACTGGTACTTCTCGCTGAAAGACCGCGACGCACAACTGCGTTGCGCGATGTTCCGGGCCCGCAACCTGCTGACGCGCTTCAAGCCGGCCGACGGCCAGCAGGTGCTGGTGCGCGGCCGCATCAGCCTGTACGAACCGCGCGGCGACTACCAGCTGGTCGTCGAATACATGGAGGAAGCGGGGCTCGGCGCGCTGCAACGCGCCTTCGAGGAACTGAAGCAGAAGCTGGCGGCCGAAGGCCTGTTCGCCGCCGAGCACAAGCGGCCATTGCCGGCAGCGCCGGCGCGCATCGGCGTCATCACCTCGCCCACCGGCGCTGCAATCCGCGACATCCTGCACATACTGCAGCGGCGCTTTCCCGCGGCCGCGGTGCTGATCTACCCGGTGCCGGTGCAGGGCGCGGCGGCTGCGCCGGCCATCGTCGATGCGCTGCACCTGGCCAGTGCGCGCGCGGAATGCGACGTGCTGATCCTGGCGCGCGGCGGTGGTTCACTCGAAGACCTGTGGGCCTTCAACGATGAGCGCGTGGCGCGTGCGATTCGCGCATCGAACATTCCGGTGGTCACCGGCATCGGTCACGAAGTGGACGACACCATCGCGGATTTCGCCGCCGACCTGCGCGCGCCCACGCCGTCTGGCGCCGCTCAGCTGGTGGTGCCGGACCGGCAGGTGTGGCAGGCCCGCTTCGGGCAGCTGGCGCAACGCTTCGCGGCAGCGATACGTCGACAGCTGGTCGATGACACGCAGCAGTTGCAGCAGCTGCAACAACGTCTGCAGCGCGCCCATCCCGGCGCCCGGTTGCAGCAGCATGCGCAGCGACTCGATGAACTGGAGCAGCGGCTGCTGCGCGCCGCGCAATCGCAGCTGCGGCTGGCCGGCAGCCGGCTGGAACTGCTCGCGCGCGCCTTGCACGGCATTAGTCCGCTGGCCACACTGGGCCGCGGCTTTGCAATCGTCACGCGCAGCATCGATGGCGCAGTACTGACACAGGCCGCGCAGGCACCACCCGGCACCGCCATCGACGTGCGACTGGCGCAGGGGCGCCTGCAGGCCAACGTGACCGGAAGCAGCGAATGAATCGGAACAACGCGGCGAACTGGCTGTTGACGATGCTGTGCGGCGCGATGTCGATTGCATACGGCGCCGATGCGAGCACCTCTGCGGCATTTCCACAGCAGCGCGCCGTGCCTGGCGGCGTGGCGCTGGTTCCAGTCAGCGGCCCCGCCGCGCGCGCGCCCACCGTCACCTTCGAAGGCCGCCGCGTGATGATGCTGCGTGAAGGGGAGCGCTGGACCGCGGTGGTCGGACTGGCACTGGCGGTCAAGCCTGGCACCTACAGCGTCGACATCCGGCGCGATGACGGCAGCGTCGGGAAGCAATCGTTCACGGTGCGCGACCAGAAGTATGTCGAGCAGCGCCTGAAGGTGGCGCCTGCGCAGGTGGATCTGTCGCCGGAGAATCTGGCGCGTTACAACCGCGAGCAGGACAGGATGCGGACGGCCATGCTGACCTTCTCCGCGAACCCGCCGCTCTCGCTGCAATTGGCCAGCCCGGTGGCCGGCCCGCGTTCCAGCTCATTCGGGTTGCGTCGTTTCTTCAACAACCAGCCGCGCAATCCGCATTCGGGCATGGACATTGCCGCCGCCACCGGCACCGACATCGTCTCGGCCGCTGACGGCAAGGTCATCGACACCGGTGATTATTTCTTCAACGGCAACAGCGTGCTGATCGAACACGGCCAGGGGCTGATCACCATGTACTGCCACCTGTCGGCCATCAATGTGCAGACCGGTCAGCAGGTGAAACGCGGTGAGGTCATCGGCAAGGTGGGTGCCACAGGCCGTGTCACCGGCCCGCATCTGCACTTCGGCGTGGCGCTCAACCGCGCCTTTGTCGACCCGGCATTGTTCCTGCCGGCCGAGGCTTCCGCTTCCCGGCCCTGAGCCGGTCATAGGGATTGGCGTCGGTGCGGAATTCCACCGCCACCGGCGTCGCGTACAGATCGAACGCTTCGCGAAATACATTGGCCAGATAGCGCCGGTAGGATTCCGGCACGGCATTGGTCTGCCCGCCGTGGATCACGATGCGCGGCGGATTGCGCCCGCCCTGGTGTGCGTAGCGCAGCTTGATGCGCCGGCCGCGCACCAGCGGTGGTTGGTGGGCTTCGATGGCTTTTTCCATTACGCGGGTCAGCAATGGCGTCGACATGGCGCGCATGGCCGCGTCGTAGCCCTTCACCGCATCGCGCGCAAGCTCGCCGACGCCGGTGCCATGCCGGGCCGAAATGAAATGCAGCGGCGCGAACGGCACGAAGTCCAGCTTGTATGACAGCAGGCGTTTGATCTCTTCGCGCTTCTCCAGCAGGATGCCGTCCCACTTGTTGATGGCGATGAGCAGCACGCGGCCACGCTCCAGCGCCTGGCCCAGCACGCTGGCGTCCTGCTCGCCGATGGAATCGTGTGCGTCCAGCATCATCACCACCACATGCGCCTCGGCGATGGCCTGCAGCGTGCGCGCCACGCTGGCGCGCTCCACCGGATCTTCAACCCTGGCGCGGCGGCGCACGCCGGCGGTGTCGATCAGCACGAAATCGCGACCCTCGCGTGTAAACGGCACAAAGATCGAATCGCGCGTGGTGCCCGGCTGTTCGCTGGCGATAACGCGTTCTTCACCGATCAGGCGATTCACCAGGGTCGATTTGCCCACATTGGGTCGGCCGATCACCGCCACGCGGATGGCACTGGTGTCATCGGCGGGCGCAATGCCCGGCGTGACGCCCTCGAGCACGGTATCGAGCAGCTCGCGGCAACCCTGGCCATGACTGGCCGCAATGGCATGCGGCGCGCCGAGACCCAGCTGGTAGAAGTCGGCCGACACCACATCGGGATCCAGACCCTCGGCCTTGTTGACCGCGAGCACCACCGGCTTGGCGGTGCGGCGCAGCTCGCGCGTGATGAAATGATCCTGCGGCGTCACGCCGGCGCGCGCATCGGCAAGGAAGATCAGGTAATCGGCCTCGGCAACAGCCTTTTCGGTCTGGATGCGCATCTGCACATCGAGGCCGCTGGGCTGCTCGATCAGTCCGCCGGTGTCGATCAGCACGCAGGGCACGGCGCCGACGCGCGCGTAGCCATACTGGCGATCGCGGGTCACCCCCGGTACGTCGGCGACAATGGCATCGCGCGTGCGCGTCAACGCATTGAACAGTGTGGACTTGCCCACATTGGGCCGCCCGACGATGGCTACTACCGGCAGCATCGGCTCAACCCGCAGCAGTACGGAAGGCGCGCAGGTCTCCGTCGTCGTTGTAGATCAGCAGCAGCCCGCCAGCCACCAGCGGCGGCGCGGACACACGGCCCCCGCTCTGCGAGCGCGCCTCGAAGTTGCCGTCCGCAGTCTTCATCCAGTGCACCACGCCGTCGAGATCCGCCAGCACCAGATGGCCGTTGTAGATGGCCGGCGCCGACAGCTGCCGGCGCAGCAATGCCTTCTGCCGCCATTGTTCATTGCCGTCGGCGCGATTCAGCCGCACCACTTCGCCCTCGGCAGTGGATACATAGACAGCCTGCGCGTCGATGGCCAGACCGCGATAGCTGGACAGCTCGCGCGCCCAGACAGTGGCGCCGGTTTCACGCGACAGGCGCACCAGCCGTCCCTGGAAGCTCACCACGAAAATGTCATTGCCATCGACGGCCACTGCCGAGTCGATGTCGATCATCCGCTGCAGCTCGCTGCTGCCGCGCGATTGCCCGATGGCCGTATCCCATACCGTGGTGCCGGTGGTCAGATTGACTGCCACCAGACGGCCATTGTCGAAACCCGCCACGACCAGATCGCCGCTGATCACCGGCGGCGCCGTGCCGCGCATCGTCAGCCGTGGTAACTGCTCGTCGGTGGTCCACATCATGCTGCCATTGCTGGCCGACAAGCCATGCAGCTTGCCATCCACCGTGCGCACCACCACCACGTTGTTGCTGACCACCGGCGCAGCCAGCACTTCGGCATTGACCTGCGCACGCCAGCGCTCCGCGCCATTACTGCCGGCCAGCGCGACCACCTCACCATTCAGCGAGCCCATCACCACCAGCCCGGCACCGGCGCCGGGACCGCCGCTCAACTCCAGACGCAGCCGCTTGCGCCACAGCGATTTGCCGCTGCCCAGCTGCAGCGCCTGCACATTGCCGCGCGGATCGGCGATGTAGACGATGTTGCCGTCAACCGCAGCGTCCAGGCCCAGGCGCTGCTTCGGCTCGCCGCCGAGCCCGGCGCTCCAGACCTGATTGACGCGCAGCGTCTGCTGGATGTCGACCAGCTCGGCCGGTTGATCCGGTTTGCTCTTGCTGTCAGAGCAGGCAACCGCAGCAGCCCAGCCGATGCAGATCAGGGCCAGGCGGACGGCGCGAAGCGGCGCATCACTCATGGGAACCTCAGGAACGTGTCAGGTCGTTGATCTTCAATGTCAGCAGATCGACATCCACCACGGCGGCGCCGGTGGCCTGCGCCTCGCGATAAGCCTTCAGCGCGCCATCGCGATCGCCCTTGGCCAGCAATGCATCGCCGCGCGTCTCGGCAAAGCGCGGCGCAAAGGCGCCGGGCTCGGCGGCGGCCAGCGTCGCCAGCGCCGCGTCGGGCTGCTTCTGGTCGATCTGGATGCGCGCCACGCGCAGACGTGCGATCAACGCCAGTTCGGAATCGTCGGTGGTGGTCAGTAGCTGCTGCAATCGGGCCACTGCCTGCTCGGGCTGCTTGTTGTCCGCCAACAGTCGCGCCACCGCCAGCTGAGCCTGGTCGGCATAACCGGTATCGGGATGGTCCTTGGTCAGCGCATCGGCCTGGGTGATCACCACTTCCAGGTCGCCCTTGTCGAAGGCCTTGACCAGCGTTTCATAGCTGGCCGCGGCTGCCAGCAGCTGACGCTCTTCGCGTGCCTGCCACCAGCGCCAGCCCAGCACGCCCACCGCCGCAATGGCCACGCCGGCCAGCAGCCACGGGAGGTTCTGCTTGAGCCAGCCTTTTACCCGCTCCCACTGCTCGTTTTCACTCAGGAACTCGTCCACGCTCACTCCTTCAACATGCTGATCAGGCGCGCCGGAAGTTCGGCCAGCGGGCAGTCGCTCTGACCCGCTTCGCGCCGCAAAGGTTTCACCGCCGCCACGCCACGCTGCAGTTCCTCATCGCCCAGCACCAGTGCCAGCGCCGCGCCACTCTTGTCGGCGCGGCGGAACTGCGCCTTGAAATTGCCGCCACCGAGATTGATCTGCACGCGCAGATTGGCCGGCGCATCGCGCAGCCGCTCGGCAACCTGCAATGCCTCCAGCTCCGCGCGCGCGCCGCTGGCAAGGATGTACACCTGCGGGGACGCGGTCGCCGGCACACTGCCGGCCTGCTCGAGCAGCGCGACGACGCGTTCCACGCCCATCGCACAGCCGATGCCGGCCGTGGGCTCACCGCCCAACTGCGCCACCAGTCCGTCATAGCGACCGCCGGAGCACACCGCGTCCTGGGAACCCAGCGCATCGGTGACCCATTCGAATACCGTGCGCGAATAGTAGTCGAGCCCGCGCACCAGCCGCGGGTTGATTTCGTAGCGGATACCCAGGGCATCCAGCGCGCCGCACAGCGTGGCAAAGTGCTGCTTCGACTCGGGATCGAGATGTTCGGTCAGCAGGGGCGCACCATCAATCACCGCGCGCATCGCGGGATTCTTGCTGTCGAGGATGCGCAGCGGATTGCCCTCGAGGCGTCGGCGGCTGTCCTCGTCCAGCGCCGCCTCATGCCGACGCAGATACCGCACCAGCGTCTCGCGATAGGCGTGCCGCGCTTCCGGCGTGCCCAGCGAATTCAGCTGCAGTCGCACCCGATCGATGCCGAGCCTGCGCCACAGCCGCGCGGTCAGCGCAATCAGCTCGATGTCGATGTCCGGACCGGCGAAGCCCAATGCTTCCAGGTCGATCTGATGGAACTGACGATAGCGTCCTTTCTGCGGCCGCTCATGACGGAACATGGGGCCCGCCGACCACAGCTTGAGCCGCGCACCGCGCAGCAGTCCATTGGCAATCGCGGCGCGCAGGATGCCGGCGGTGGCCTCGGGACGCAGCGTCAGGCTGTCGCCGCCGCTGTCGGTGAAGGTGTACATCTCCTTCTCGACAATGTCGGTGTACTCGCCGATTGAGCGCTTGAACAGCTCGGTGTGTTCCACCACCGGCACGCGCAGTTCCTCGTAGCCATAGGCCGCGAACAGCTCGCGCGTGACGCGTTCCAGATGCTGCCAGGGCGCGATCTGCGCCGGCAGCACGTCATTCATGCCGCGGATGGCCTGCAGCTGCCGGCTCATGGAGTTCCTGTTGCGTCGCTGAGAGGAATGGTTTCGGTGGTGACACCGACCGGGGCCGGCGCGCTGAATATCCACCAGGCCAGCGCCGCCACCAGCAGCAGCACGGCGATCAGCACAATGGGCCACAGACCCAGCTTGCGCGGCGCGCGGCGCGCAGACAGCAGCGGCTGCTGCAGCGTCGAACGCGTGATTTCCGGCGCCTCGAGCGCACCGGGACGGCGCACGTAAAGGGCTTCGAGCTCGGCCGCATTCTCGCCGAGCAGGCCGGCATATCGGCGCAGATGGCCGCGCGCATAGACGCTGGGGCCCAGCGCATCGAACCGTCCGGCTTCCATCGCCAGCACAGCCTGCGGTTCCAGCCGCAACCGTTCGGCGGCCTGCACGACGGTCAGACCCAGACGTTCACGCCCGCTCTGCAGCCTGGCTCCAACGCCATCGGCGGGTGCTGCTGGCGGCTCGACCATGACCATTCAACCTTTGCTGACGCGGGCCGCAAGGACGGCCTTCGCCTGCTCCGAAGCCGGATATTCGGTCTGCAGGCGATACGCCAGCCGCTCGGCGGTGGGCGTGTCACCGGCTTCGCGCGCTGCGCGCCAGCCCAGCAGCAGCAGATCGGGTGTGGCGGGATTACGGGCCAGAAAGGCATCGACACGCTTATAGGCCGCGGTGGCCCGCTTCTGCGTCAGATCGAGATCGGCCAGCTGGTATACGGCCTCGCCATAGCTGGGCTGAGCCTGCAACGCTTTATTGAACTGCTGCTGCGCATCGCCATCGCTGCCCGCACCACGCAGGCATACACCGGCATTGGTGTAGGCCACCCACGGCGTGCGATACAGCGGATTGACGGCGGCCTGTTCGAAGCGCTTGACGCCCTCGCCCACACGACCCTTGTTGCACAGGAACACCGCATAGTTGTTCTGCACCTCGGGTTCGTTGGCGGCGATGCCCAGTGCTGCACGAAATTCGGCATCCGCCTTGGCATCGTCGCCCAACCGTTCGTGCAGCAGCGCCATTGTCGAATGCACTGCAGCCGAGCGCGGATTCTGCTGCAGCGCGCGCTCCAGCTTTTCCTTGGCAACAGGCAGATTGCCCTGGCGCAGATAGGCCGCGCCCAGCTGCAGGTTGGCTTCGGCCGCGGTCTTGTCGTTGGTGGCACCGTTGCCGCTGCTGACGCAGGCCATCAGCGAACCGGCCGCCAGCAGCACACAGAGCAGGCGCGATGCATTCATGTTCACATCTCCACCTGCACCGGCACACGCTTGCTGCCCAGACGCACCACCGTGCGATCGATGACGCGCCCCACCAGCTGGCCGCAGGCGGCGTCGATGTCATCGCCACGCGTACGCCGTACCGTGGCCATGACGCCGCCGCGCAGCAGCAGATCGCGGAAGGTCGCGATGGCCTCATCGCTGGAGCGCCGGTAGCGCGTGCCCGGAAAGGGGTTGAACGGAATCAGATTGACCTTGGCGGGATGGCCCTTCAACAGCCGCGCCAGTGCCCGCGCCTGCGTCGGCGAATCGTTGACGCCGTCCAGCATCACGTACTCGAAAGTCACGCTGCGGCCGTTCTGCTCGTCGATGTAATGCCAGCAGGCTTCGAGCAACTCGGCGATGGGATGCAGACGGTTGATCGGCACCAGCTGATTGCGCAGCTCGTCGTCGGGCGCATGCAGTGAAACCGCCAGCGCTACATTGCTGTGCTCGGCAAGCCGGTACATCTGCGGCACCAGACCCGAGGTCGACAGCGTCACCCGACGGCGCGACAGGTCGAAACCCAGATCATCCAGCAGGATCTGCGTCGCCGGAATCACGTTGCGGAAGTTGGCCAGCGGCTCGCCCATACCCATCAGCACCACGTTGGTGACGATGCGTTCGCCGGCGGGTGCGAAACCCAGCTCGCGGTTGGCCAGCCAGACCTGGCCGACGATTTCGGCGGCGGTCAGGTTGCGGTTGAAGCCCTGTTGCCCGGTGGAGCAGAAAGAACAGTCCAGCGCACAACCCACCTGCGAGGAAATGCACAGCGTGCCGCGATCGGTCTCCGGGATGTACACCATCTCGAAGGCCTGCGAATGATCGGCTCGCAGCAGCCACTTGCAGGTGCCATCCGACGAACGCTGCGCGGTGACGATCTCCGGCAGCTTGACCTCGGCGCGTTCACCGAGTTGCGCGCGGAAGTCCCGGGCCAGATCGGTCATGGCAGCGAAATCGCCCACGCCGCGCTTGTACAGCCAGTTCATCAGCTGCCGCGCACGGAATGGTTTGGAGCCCAGCGCGCCACAGAAAGCCTCCAGTTCGGCGCGCGGCAACCCGAGCAGGTTGACGCGTGCTTCCTGGAACTGTCCGTCGATGGCGGGCTGGGCGCTCATGGATGCACGCGCTCAGCCGCGCGGGCAGATCTCGGTAGCGGAGAAGAAATACGCGATCTCGATGGCCGCGTTTTCCTGGCTGTCGGAACCGTGCGCGGTGTTGGCCTCGATGCTCTCGGCCAGATCGGCGCGGATGGTGCCCGGCGCCGCCTTCTTCGGATCGGTGGCTCCCATCACTTCGCGGTTCTTCGCGACGGCGTTCTCGCCCTCGAGCACCTGCACCACCACCGGACCCGAGGTCATGTACTTGACCAGGTCCTTGAAGAACGGGCGCTCGCGATGCACGGCATAGAAACCCTCGGCCTGCGACTGCGTCATCTGCAGCATGCGCGCGGCGACGATGCGCAACCCCGCCTGCTCGAAGCGGCGATACACCTCGCCGATCAGGTTACGGGCCACGCCATCGGGTTTGACAATCGAAAAGGTGCGCTCAAGCGCCATCAGCAGTACTCCAGAGGATGGGGGAAAGCGCGGCAGTCTACACTGCTGCGGAAGTGCCCGAAAGTTAAGGCTTTTCCGGAAGGGTCAGACCGTGAAGCTTTCGCCGCAGCCGCACTCGCCCTTGACGTTGGGATTGCTGAAGCGGAAGGCCTCGTTGATGCCCTGGCGGACGTAATCCACCTCGGTGCCATCCAGCACCGACAGGCTGGTCTGCTCGACGAACAGCTTGACGCCGTGCTGCTCGAACACCACGTCGTTGTCGCCTGTTTCGTCTGCGAAATTGACCACGTAGCTGAAGCCGGAACAGCCCGATTCCTTGACCGAAAGACGCAGGCCCAGCCCATGGCCACGGCTGGCCAGCTGGTTGCGGACCCGTTCGGCGGCGGCGGCAGTCAGTGAAATGCTCATGCTCGATACTATAGCCGAATCAGCGGCCAAGACCTTGTTCCGATTGAGCCTGCGCTGCTGCAGCGCGCAGCGCGTCCTCGATGGTCAGCAGGCGGGTCAGCCGGTCCACCGGCACCCCCAGCACCCCAGACCATTGCTGCGGCGACTCGGCTGCCAGTTGCGCCAGGGTCAGGCCCGGCAGCCGGCCTGCCAGCCAGTTGCAGGTGGCCAGCGTGTAAGGACAGCCATAAGCGCGAAAGCGCGCCTCGCTGATGCGACCTTCCACCACCCGCAACTGGAAGCGCACATGGGTGCCCTCCGCCACGCTGCCGGCCTCGCCGCGCAGCTGCAGGCCAGGGGCCGGCGGCAGGTCACCGGCGCAGGTCAGCGTGCCGAATGCCTTGCGCACCTCTGGCGGCAAGGAATCATCAGGGCCGTTCATGGCGCCACCGCATGCAGGCGCAATACTTCGCGACGTACGGCGGATATCGCAATGTCGATCTCGGCCGCGGTGGTGAAACGCCCCAGGCTGAAGCGCAGCGAGGATTGCGCGGTCGGCGTATCGCAACCCAGGGCGCGCAGCACATACGACGCCTCATCGCTGTCGGAATTACAGGCAGCACTGCTGGATAGCGCCAGTTCGATCAATCCCGCCAACAGGCTCTCCCCTTCGACGCCGGGGAAAGACACGTTCAGGATGCCCGGCACGCAACGCGAGGCGTGACCATTGCGTCGCACGCGCGGCAGATCGGCGATACCGGTCCACAGCCGGTCACGCAGCGCTGCGATACGTGCGGCCTCGGCGGCGGACTCGGCCGCGGCCAGCTCACAGGCCGCGCCGAAGCCTGCGATCTGATGCACCGGCAAGGTGCCCGAACGCAGCCCGCGCTGCTGCCCGCCGCCGAACAGCAGCGGCTGCAGGCCGGCGCGCCGCCGGCGTTTCACATACAGCGCGCCAATGCCCTTCGGACCGTAGATCTTGTGCGCGGTGAAGGACAGCAGATCGACCGGCAGCTGGCGCAGGTCCAGCGGCAGCTTGCCGACGCTCTGTGCCGCATCCACATGCAGCGGGATGTCGCGTGCCAGGCATTCGGCGCCAAGGGTCGCGATGTCCTGCAGCACACCGATCTCGTTGTTGGCATGCATGATGGACACCAGCACCGTGTCCGCGCGCAGTGCCGCAGCCACCGCGGCCGGATCGATCAGTCCATCGCGGTCCGGATCGACGTAGCTGATCTGGAAACCTTCGCGTTGCAACTGCCGGCAGGGATCGAGCACGGCCTTGTGCTCGATGCGCGAGGTGACGATGTGCCGCCCCCGTTCGCGCGCGCCGCGGGCGACGCCGAGGATGGCCAGGTTGTTCGATTCGGTGGCGCCCGAGGTCCACACCAGGTCGGCCGGCTCCGTACCAATCAGCGCCGCCACCGCCTCACCGGCCTGTTCGATGCGCGCCCGCGCGGCGCGGCCGAAACCATGCAGCGAAGCCGGGTTGCCGAATACGCCCTCGCTGGTCAGGCATTCGGCGATGCGTGCGGCAACGCGAACATCCACCGGCGTGGTCGCGGCGTAGTCGAGATAGATGGGCGCCGGCATCAGCTGTGCTGCTCGCCGGCACGCCGGCGGCGCTGCTGCACGGCGCTCAGGATGCCGCGCAGGATATTCACTTCGTTGATATCGAGTTCGGCACGCTGCAGGAAGGCGCGGATGCGCGTGATCAGGTTGACGCCGCTCTGCGTGCGGTCGCGGAAGTCAATATCGTTGAGCACCACCTGCAGATGCTCATACAGCAGATCCATCTGCTGCGCCGATGCCAGCGGCTGGGTGCGCAGCAGCGGCGGCGGCGTCACCTCGCGCGAGGCACGCAGCAGTTCGTAGGACACCACCTGCACCGCCATCGCCAGATTCAGCGAGGCGTATTCATCGCTGGTGGGAATGCGCAGCAGGCCGTGCGCATTGCGCAGGTCGTCGTTGGTGAGGCCGGTACGCTCGGCACCGAACAGCAGCGCCACCGGCGCGCTGGCCGCCTCGGCCACCGCCCGCTGCGCCGCTTCGCGCACGTCGAACACACGATGGTAGTGATCGCGGCCGCGCGAGGTGGTGGCCAGCACCAACCCGCAGCCCTCGAGCGCAGCGCCGACGCTGTCGCAGACCACCGCGGCAGCCAGCACATCGTCGGCGCCCGAGGCCCGGGCGGTGGCCTCGGCATGCGGAAACTCGCGTGGCCGCACCAGATGCAGATGGCGCAGCCCCATGTTCTTCATGGCGCGCGCCACCGCCCCGATATTGCCGGGGTGCGAGCTGTCCACCAGCACGATGCGGATCGGGAACGGGGTCATTCTGCTATTCTAGTTCGTCATGCACCCACTGTTGAACATCGGAATACGCGCCGCGCGGCGTGCCGGCGAAGTCATCGCCCGCAGCATCCCGCGCCTGGAAAGCCTGCAGGTCACGACCAAGGGCCGCAACGACTATGTCAGCGAAGTCGATCATGCCGCCGAGCGCGACATCATCGATACCATCCGTCGCCACTATCCCGACCACGCCATCCTCGCCGAGGAAAGCGGTTCAAGCGGTGAGCATGAGACCCGCTGGATCATCGATCCGCTGGATGGCACCACCAATTTCCTGCATGGCTTCCCGGTGTTTGCCGTGTCGATCGCCTGCGAACACCGTGGCAAGACTGAAATCGCCGTGGTCTACGATGTGATGCGGCAGGAACTGTTCACGGCGACCCGTGGTGCGGGCGCCCATCTGGAAAATTATCGCATGCGCGTCAGCAAGCAACGGCTGCTGGAGGGCGCGCTGATTGCCACCGGCTTCCCCTACCGAGCCAACATCCAGCATGCCGAAGCCTACCTGCAGATGTTGCGCGTCATCATGGCCGAGGCCGCCGGCATCCGCCGTCCCGGCGCGGCGGCACTGGACCTCGCTTACGTGGCCGCCGGCCGCGTCGACGGTTTCTGGGAATTCGGCCTGCAGGCCTGGGACACCGCCGCGGGCGCGCTACTGATCCAGGAAGCCGGCGGCCGCATCGGCACGCTGGACGGTGGCGACTACGTGCATGGCGGTCACCTGGTGGCCGGCAATCCGAAGGTCTACGCCGCATTGCTGGAAGCTATTGCGCCACATCTGGCGGCGATGAATGCGCCGTCGGCTGAGGACGCAGCCAAGCCTTCTCAGCCGCCGGGATAAGAGCCCGGAGCCGGAGCAGCGAGCGGGCCGCAGGCTCGCGCGCGGCGCTGAGACTCTGTGCCCGGGACTGCCCGAACAATTTGTATATACGAAATGAATCTGCAGTCCCGCAACAGATCTTCGCCTGCACCCTCGTCAATCGAATCTGAGCAGGACCAGCAGCCCGTAAAGCAAGTACTCACACACCCGCACCACAGCCACTCGAAGCCTTGCCGATCGTCAAGATATTTGCCCGAAAGCGCGTGGTCTTAAGCACAAGTATCGGCCTCTTGGCCCCCACAATCTCAGGCGCCGAGATAAGCGCTGCGCACGCGCTCATCGGCGCGCAGCGCCGCCGAACGGTCGTGCAGGATCACGCGGCCGGTTTCCAGCACATAGCCGTGGCTGGAAATGTCCAGCGCCAGGTTGGCGTTCTGTTCCACCAACAGCACCGTAATGCCATGACTGCGGTTGATCTCGACGATCTTCTCGAAGATGGTAGCCACCAGCAGCGGGGCAATGCCCAGCGAGGGCTCATCCATCATCAGGAACTTCGGCCGGCTCATCAGTGCGCGGCCGATGGCCAGCATCTGCTGCTCGCCGCCCGACAGCGTGCCGGCCACCTGCTGCTCACGTTCCTGCAGGCGCGGAAACAGGCTGAACACCCGTTCCAGCTCGCGCTGCACCAGCGCGCGGTCGCGCTGCAGGTAGGCGCCCATCTGCAGGTTCTCGCGCACGCTGAGATTGGCGAACACCATGCGCCCTTCGGGCACCTGCGACAGCCCGCGCCCCACGATGGCGTGCGCCGGCAACCGGTCGATGCGTTCGCCGCAATAGCGGATGGTGCCGCCTGCAGGCCGCAGCAGTCCGGAGATGGCGCGTAGCGTGGTGCTCTTGCCAGCACCATTGCTGCCGATCAGCGTGACGATGGCGCCTTCCTCGATCGACAGCGACACTTCGTGCAAGGCCTGCACCGCACCGTAGCGCACGCTCAAGCGTTCCACCTCTAGCATGCGCGCCCCAGATAGGCCTCGATGACCTTCGGATCGTTGCGCACCTGGGCCGGCGTGCCGTCGGCAATCTGCACGCCGTAGTCCAGCACCACGATGCGCTCGCAGATACCCATCACCACTGCCATGTCATGCTCGACCAGCAGCACGGCGATCCCGAAGCGGTCCTTGACGAAGCGGATCAGCCGCGTGAGCTCGGTCTTCTCGGTGGGATTCATGCCGGCCGCCGGTTCGTCCAGCAACAGCAGCTTCGGGCGCGTGGCCAGCGCGCGCACGATCTCCAGTCGCCGCTGGCTGCCGTATGGCAGGCAGGTAGCCGGTTCGTCGCGCACCTTCGCCAGATCGAAGATTTCCAGCAGTTCCAGCGTCTGCGCCTCGATCTGCTGCTCCTCTTCGCGGAACTTCCGCAGTCGCGTCAACGAATGCAGCGCGGCGTGCTTCAGGTGCAGATGCGTGGCGACGCGCACATTGTCGAATACGCTGAGGCTGGGAAACAGCCGGATGTTCTGGAAGGTGCGGGCAATGCCGCGCGCCGTGATCTGGAAGGGCCTGAGCCCGTCTATGGGCTGACCGGCAAAGCGGATGGCGCCCGAGGTGGGCTTGTAGACGCCGGTGATCAGATTGAACACCGTGGTCTTACCGGCGCCATTGGGGCCGATCAGCGCCACCAGTTCGCGCTCGCCGATGTGATTACTCAGGTCGGACACTGCCGTCAGACCGCCAAAGCGGATCGTGCAACCGTCCAGTTCCAGCAGCGGCGCGGTCATGGGTCAGCCGCGGCCCCAGCGGAACAGCCCCTGCGGACGCAGGATCATCAGCACGATGATCAGCAGCGAGTAGACGATCATGCGGTAGTCGCCGAACTGGCGCAGCGATTCGGTCAGCAGCGTCAGCAGCAGCGCCGCGGCGATCACACCGGCGGTATTGCCCATGCCGCCGAGAATCACGAACACCACGATCTCGATCGACTTGTCGAAGCCGAAACCCTGCGGCGCGATGTACTGCTTGAGATGCGCATACACGCCGCCGGCGAGACCGGCGAAGAATGCGCCCACCACGAAGGCGGCGATCTTGTAGCGGGTCGCGTTGATGCCCATGGCCTCGGCGGCGATTTCATTGTCGGCCACCGCGATGAAGCCGCGGCCATAGGTGGAATGCACCAGCGCCCATACGCAGTACACAGCCACCGCGGCCAGACCGCAGGCCCAGAACAGCGTGGTGTAGCCCGGAATGCCGATCATGCCGCGCGAACCGCCGACGCTGTCGATGTTTTGCAGGATCACGCGAATGATCTCGCCGAAACCCAGCGTCACGATGGCCAGGTAGTCGCCGCGCAGACGGAGCGACGGCGCACCCACCACCAGTCCCGCCAATGCGGCCAGCAGGCCACCCGCAGCCAGCGCCAGCAGGAACAGCAGCCAGGCCTGCCCTGCCAGCAATGGCAGCAGCGTCGCGCCAAAGCTGGTGGTCAGCAGCGCGGCCGCGTAGGCGCCAATGGCCATGAAACCGGCATGTCCCAACGAGAACTGGCCGGTGTAGCCATTGATCAGGTTCAGGCTCACCGCCAGCGTGACATTGATGGCGCAGGTCAGCGCAATGTCGAGGAAGTACGGGTTGTAGGCCGGCGAAAAATACGACACCGCCGCACTGACCAGCAGCGCCGCCAGCAGCAGCCATTGCGCGCGCGGCAGCTTCACACCTTCTCCGTCTGCAGCCGGCCGAGCAGGCCATTGGGCCTGAACAGCAGGATCAGGATCAGCACCGCGAAGGCCACGGCATCGCGATAGGTGGAACCACCCAGCGCCACCACCAGCGTCTCGACCAGGCCCAGCACCACGCCGCCCAGCGCAGCCCCCGGAATGTTGCCGATGCCGCCGAGCACGGCTGCCACAAAGGCCTTCAGACCCGGCAGCGTACCCATCAGCGGATCAATCGATGGATAACTGCTGGCGTAGAGAATGCCGCCGGCCGCCGCCAGCGCTGACCCCAGCGCGAAGGTAAAGGAAATCACCCGGTCATTGTTGATGCCCACCAGCGAGGCAGCCACCGGATTGAAGGACAGCGCGCGCATGGCGGTGCCGATGCGCGTCTTCATCACCACATGGCGCAGCCCCAGCAGCAGCACCGCCGTGACCGCGAACAAGATCAGCTGCGCGCTGGACAGCACCACGCCACCGAGGTGGAAGTAATGCAGCGGAAACAGCACCGGAAACGAGCGCGGGTTGGGACCGAAGATGCGCTGCCCGAGATTCTGCAGCAGCAGCGACACGCCGATGGCGGTGATCAGCGCCGTCAGCGTGGAGCGACCGCGCAGCGGCCGGTAAGCCAGCTTCTCGATCAGCACACCGAGCAACGCGCAGATCAGCATGGCGCCAGCCAGCACCAGCAAGCCACCGACTACCGAGCCTGTGGGTATCAACCGGGCCAGGAAATAGCCGGCGAAAGCGCCGGCCATGAAGACTTCGCTGTGCGCGAAGTTGATGAAGCGCAGCACGCCGTAAACCATGGTGTAGCCCAGCGCGATCAGCGCATACACCGCGCCGAGGGCCAGACCGTTGACCAGTTGCTGCAGGAACTCCGTCACGGCGACGGCACGCTGTTATCGCGCCGCGCTCGTATGCTCACGGATTGACGGTCTCCAGGTACTTGAACTGGCCGTCACGCACGGTGATGACCACCGCCGGCTTGGTGGCATTGCGCGCGGCATCCAGCGTGGTCTTGCCGGTGACGCCCTGATAGCCGGACGTGGCAGCAATGGCGTCGCGCAGCTTGGCTCCTTCAGTGGTGCCGGCGCGGCGGATCGCGTCGGCCAGCACCATGGCCGAGTCGTAACCCAGCGCTGCCATCGCATCCGGCGTCTCGCCGTTGTATTTGGCGCGGAAGGCGGCGACGAACTGCTGCACCTTGGGATCGCTGTTCTCGGCCGAGAAGTGCGTTGAGTAATAGGTGCCTTCCAGCGCGCTGCCGGCAATCTGCAGCAGTTCCGGCGCTTCCCAGCCATCGCCGCCGAACAGCGGCACGGTGATGCCGAGCTGGCGCGCCTGCGCGACGATCAGTCCCGCGTCGGTGTAGTAGCCGGGCACGAAGATCACGTCGGGCCTGGTGGCCTTGATGGCCGTCAGTTGCGCCTTGAAGTCCTTGTCGCCCCCGGTGTACTTCTGCTCCGAGACAATCTGTCCGCCGCTGGCGGCAAAGGGCTCGCGGAAGTACTGCGCCAGACCCATGCTGTAGGGCGCCGATACGTCAGAGAAGACCGCTGCCTTGCCGGCCTTCAATGATTTGCGCGCGAACTCGGCCAGCAGCTTGCCCTGGAAAGGATCGGTGAAGCAGACCCGGAAGATGTAGTCGCCGGTTTCAGTGACCTTGGGATTGGTCGACGAGGGCGAAATCATCGGTATGCCGTTGGACTGTGCAATCGGCGCAGCCTCCAGCGAACGGCCGGAGGCCACTTCGCCCAGCAGTGCCACCACCTTGTCGCGGGTGATCAACTTCTTGGCAATGGTGGCCGATTCGCCCGGCGTGCTGCGGTTGTCCTCGTAGATGAACTCGATCTGCTTGCCGAGCAGCCCGCCGGCAGCGTTGATCTCGTCGATGGCCAGCTGGGTGCCCTTGTGCGAGGACTGGCCGAAGGCCGCTTCCTTGCCGGTCAGTGAAGCGAACTCACCGATGCGGATGGTGCTGCCGGCAGCGCCGATGTTATCGCCGCCACTGCAGGCGGCCAGCGCCAGCCAGACGCCAGCAACTGCGGCGCACAGGATTCGGGACGACTTGATTGACATGGGTGAACCCGGGCAGCGGTGTTCGGCGGAGTATAAACGGCCGCCGGGTGGATTCCGCTACTTGCGTGCGTCGAGCAGCGCCCGCAACCGGATGTTCACCATTTCAACGCATACCGAGAAAGCCATTGCGAAGTACAGATAGCCCTTCGGAATATGGAAATCCAGGCCCTCGCCGACCAGCGCCATGCCGACCAGGATCAGGAAGGCCAGCGCCAGCATCTTGACCGTGGGATGACGATCGACGAAGTCCGAAATCGGGCCGGACAGCCACATCATCACCAGCACCGCCACGATGACGGCAGCCACCATCACCTCGATCTGATTGGCCATGCCCACCGCGGTGAACACCGAATCCAGCGAGAACACGATATCGATGACGGCGATCTGCACCACGATCAACGTGAAGCTCGACAGCACGCGGGTCTTGTGTTCGCTGGCGGCGCCCTCCAGCGAATGATGGATCTCCAGCACGCTCTTGACCAGCAGGAACAGACCGCCGCCGGCCAGCACGATGTCGCGTCCCGAAATGTCCTGGCCCGCCACCGTAAACAGGGGCTCGATCAGTCGCGTCAACCACACGATTGAAAACAGCAGCGCAATGCGGGTCAGCATGGCCAGCGCCAGACCGATCACCCGCGCCCGCGGCTGCTGCTCCCTGGGGAGCCGCCCGACCAGGATGGAAATGAAGATGATGTTGTCGATGCCGAGGACAATTTCCAGAGCCGACAGCGTCAGAAAGGCCAGCCAGATAGCTGGATCGGTCAGCAGTTCAATCATCAGGGCAGGTCATCCACCGGCTTCTTGACTGCCGTCGGCAGCAAATGTTCCGCCTTCAGCCCGCAATCGAGCGCCAGGGCGCTCGATATGTAGATCGACGAGTAGGTGCCGGCCAGGATGCCGATGATCAGTGCCTCGGAAAAGCCTTTCAGCGCCGGCCCGCCCAGCACATACAGCGCCACCACCACGATCAGCGTCACCACCTTGGTCATGATGGTGCGCGACAGCGTCTGGTTGACGGACTGGTCGAGGGCCAGCTTGGGATCCAGCCGGCGATTGGACTCGAAGCGCTCGCGGATGCGGTCGAACACCACCACGGTATCGTTCAGCGAATAGCCGATGACCGCCAGCATGGCCGCCACCACGGGCAGATCGAAGGGAGTGCCGGTCACCGAAAACACGCCCAGCACCAGGATGGGATCGTGCAGCACCGCAACGATGGCGCCGAAGGACAACCGCCAGGTGTGAAAGCGCAGCGCTATGTAGACGAATATCAGCAGCAGCGTGCAGCTCAGCGCCAGAATGGCGCTCTGTCGCAACTCATCGCCCACCTGCGGACCGATGACTTCGAAATTGACCGACTGGGCCTGCGGATCGACCTGCCTGAGCACGCCATCCACGCGGGCGCGGATCACCGGACCATCCTGGCTGGCTTCGGGCGGCAGACGGATGGCGATGTTGCGCGAGCTGCCGAAGTTCTGCACCTGCGGTTCGCGGAAACCGGCCTGTTCCAGCCCGCGACGCACGGCATCGGTATCGGCGGTATTCGGGAACACTGCTTCAATGGTCACGCCACCGGTGAAATCGGTGGCCAGGTTCAGACCCTTGGTGAAGAAGGAGACGAACGAGACCACCACCATCAGCGCCGACAGGCCGTACCACACCTTGCGCGTGGACATGAACGGAAAGCTGGTGCGCTTGTGAAAGAACTCCATGTTTCACTCCTACCCGATCGACAGCTTGCTGACCTTGCGCGATCCGCCGTACATCAGCGTGATCAACGCACGGCTGCCCAGCAGCGAGGTGAACATCGAAGTGGCAATGCCCAGCGTCAGCACGATGGCGAAATTACGGATGGCGCCGGTACCCACCACCCACAGCACCAGACCGGCAATCAGCGCGGTGACGTTGGAATCGAGAATGGCCGAAAAAGCCTTTTCAAAGCCGATGCGGATCGCCGCCTGCGGCGAAACGTTGTTGCGCAATTCCTCACGGATGCGCTCGTAGATCAGCACGTTGGCGTCGACCGCAATACCCACTGTCAGGATGATGCCGGCGATACCGGGCAGCGAGAGCGAGGCGCGCAACATCGACAGCAGCGCCGTCAGCAGCACCACGTTGGCCAGCAGCACTGCATCCGCGACCAGTCCGAACACGTGGTAGTACAGGATCATGAATACGAACACGGCGCCCATACCCACCAGCAGCGCGCGTACGCCCTTGTCGATGTTGTCCTGGCCGAGACTGGGGCCGATGGCCCGCTCGCTGACCGGATAGATGGTGGCGGCCAGCGAGCCCGAACGCATCAGCAGCGCCAGCTCGCGCGACTCGCCCGAGTTCAGGCCGGTGATGCGGAACTGGTTGCTGAGCACGCTCTGGATGGTGGCCAGGCTGATGACGCGCTCGTCGGTGACGTCGCGCTCCACCTTCTGGCCCGCCACTTCGACGATCTTGCGGCTCTTTTCGACATACACCACCGCCATGCGCCGGCCGACATTGCTGCGCGTGTTGCGGAACACCGAATCGCCGCCGCGGCCGTTGAAGGTGACGTTGACCTGCGGCCCCTGATCGCCCACCGACGAGGTGGCATTGGTCAGCTGGTCGCCGGTGGCGATCAGCTCGCGCTTCAGCAGCACCGGCTGGCCGTTCTGGTCCTTGTAGAGCTTGGCGCCCAGCGGCGCGCGGCCACGCGACTGCGCCTCGTAGGCATTGTTCTGCCAGTCTTCGAGACGGAACTCCAGCGTCGCCACCTTGCCCAGGATGTCCTTGACCTCGGCCGAGTTCTGCGGCGTAATCCTGTCTGGCACGGATCTGCGCCTGCGTCAGCGTCATGTCCACGGCCGGCCCCGCCGAAGTACTGGTCACTGCAAACGCCAGATCGGCATTTTCCTTCTGCAGGGCATCGTGCACCGCCTGTGCGTTGGCGCCGGCCGGCAGCGAAATACGCAGTGCGTTGGGGGTCTGGCTCTGGCCACTGGTGACAGTGACGATGTCGGTGAACGGCAGCTGCGCCGCCGCCAGCGTGCGCCGGAAACCCTGCTGATAACTCTCCAGCAGCTGGCCGACCGCGCTGTCCACATCCACCTGGTACAGCAGATACAGGCCGCCGCGCAGGTCCAGGCCCAACGGCATGGGCTTCAGCCCCAGCCAGCGCATCCAGGCCGGCGTATTCGGCGCATAGGCCAGCGCCGAGCGCAGATTGGTGGACAGCGATTCATTGACCAGGTCGCGCGCCTTGAGCTGCTCGTTGACAGCGCGGAAGCGCAGCATCAGGCGGCCGGCATCGACATAAACACCGTCGTCCTGCACGCCGCTGGCGCGCAGCAGATCGGTGACCGTCTTGACCGCCGTGTCGTCCATCGCCACACGGTCGCGCCGTTCCACCTGCAACGCCGGCTGCTCACCAAACACATTGGGCAGCGCGAACAACAGCGCGATCAACATGACGATCGCGACCAGAAAGTACTTCCAGCGGGGAAATTCCAGCATCGGACGCTCAGCCGTTCTTCAGCGTGCCCTTGGGCAGCAATTGTGAAACCGCTGCCTTCTGCACCTTGATGCGCACGTTGTCGGCGATCTCCAGCGTCAGATAAGTGTCATTGACTTCGATGATGCGGCCCATCAAGCCGCCGGTGGTCACCACTTCATCGCCGGCCGCCAGCTTGGACAGCATGGCCTGGGTTTCCTTCATGCGCTTCTGCTGCGGGCGGATCAGCATGAAGTAGAAGATCACCACGAACACCACCAGAATCAGGATCTGGCTCAAGCCACCGCCAGACGACGGCGCTGCGCCGGTCTGCGCATAAGCGGTGCTGATAATTCCGTTCATCGTTCTAGCCTTGGCGCCGGAAAAAGGGCCGGCATTATGCCACAGGGCCGGAGGCCCGCCGCGGAATCGCCAGTATCTCGCTGGCCAGCTGCCGGAAACGCCCGCTCTCGATAGCCTCACGTATCCGCCGCATCAGATCCAGGTAGTAATGCAGGTTGTGCAAGGTGCCGAGCCGCACGCCGAGGATCTCATTGCAGCGGTCCAGATGGCGCAGATAGGCACGGGAATAGTTCCGGCAGGTGCTGCAGCTGCAGGCCGGGTCCAGCGGACCGGTATCGCGCTCGTGCACCGCATTGCGGATGTTGATGATGCCCTCGGAGGTAAACAGATGCCCGTTGCGGGCATGCCGGGTCGGCATCACGCAGTCGAACATATCCACGCCGCGCTGCACGGCATTGACGATGTCCTGCGGATAGCCCACGCCCATCAGATAGCGCGGCCGGTCGGCCGGCATCTGCGGCAGCAGCTCATCCAGCACCCGCAGCCGTTCCGGCTCAGGCTCGCCCACCGCCAGCCCGCCGATGGCCAGCCCGGGCCAGTCCTGCCGGGATAGCGCCTGCAGTGATTCCATGCGCAGGTCGGTGTACATGCCGCCCTGCACGATGCCGAACAGGCTCCCCGGCGGCGCATCGCGGTAGTAGTGCCGGAAGCTGCGCTCGGCCCAGCGCATTGAACGTTCCATCGACTCGCTGGCCTGCGCATGGGTAGCGGGCCAGGCGGTGCAATCGTCGAAAGCCATGGCGATGTCGGAGTGCAATGCGCGCTGCACATCCATTGCCTCTTCGGGCCCCATGCTGATCTCGGCGCCGTCCACCGGCGAACGGAACCGCACGCCCTGTTCGTTGATCTTGCGCAAGGTGGCCAGGCTGAACACCTGAAAGCCGCCCGAATCAGTGAGGATGGGTCGCTGCCAGCCCATGAAGCCGTGCAGGCCGTCGCGATGCAGGGCGACGATCTCCGCGCCCGGCCGCAGCATCAGATGGAAGGTATTGCCGAGCACGATGTCGGCGCCCAGGGCCTCCAGCTCCAGCGGCGTCATCGCCTTCACCGTGCCATAGGTGCCCACTGGCATGAATACCGGCGTTTCCACCACACCATGCGCCAGCCGCAGCCGTCCCCGGCGCGCGCCGCCGTCGCTGGCCAGCAATTCAAAGGTGGCTCTCATGCGCGCGCGCCCGCCGGCCAAACCAGCATGGCGTCGCCATAACTGAAGAACCGGTAACGCTCGTGCACTGCATGCGCATAGGCCGCCAGCACCGTGTCGCGACCGGCAAAGGCCGCCACCAGCATCAACAATGTGGATCTGGGCAGATGGAAATTGGTCAGCAAAGCGTCGACCACCTGAAAGCGGAATCCTGGATAGACGAACAACCGCGTATCGGCCGCGCCCGGCTGCAAAATGCCATCGGCCGCGGCCGATTCCAGCGCGCGTGCCACCGTGGTGCCCACCGCCACCACACGGCGGCCGGCCGCCCGGGTCGCGGCCACGGCCGCCACCGTCGCCGGCGGCACCTCATACCATTCTTCGTGCATCACATGCTGATCCAGTTTCTCGCTGCGTACCGGCTGGAAGGTGCCCGCTCCCACGTGCAACGTCAGCAGCGCCGAACGCACACCGCGCGCAGCCAGCGCCTCGAACAGCGGCGCATCGAAATGCAGGCTGGCGGTGGGCGCGGCCACCGCCCCCGGCACCCGTGCCAGCAGGCTCTGGTAACGCTGCGCATCCTCCATGTCAGCGGCGCGCTCGATATACGGCGGCAGCGGCACGCTGCCATGACGGCCGAAGAACTCCAGCGCCGGCTGCGGCAGCCACAGCCGCCACATCTCCCCTTCCCGCCGCAGCAGGATCAGTTCGCCGCCGTCGGTGTGAATGTGCTGACCGGCGCGCAGGCGCTTGCCTCCACGCACCTGCACCAGCGCTTCGTTTTCGGGTTGCGGCCGCTCGAGAAATATCTCGACCTTGCCGCCGGAACTTTTCCAGCCCTGCAGGCGGGCCGGAATCACGCGCGTATCGTTGAACACCAGCAGATCGCCGGGCTCCAGCTGCAGCGGCAGATCGCGTATCCACGCATCGCGCCAGCCACGCTGCCGGCCATCCAGCACCAGCATGCGGCTGTCGGAACGCTGCGGCAGCGGCTGCTGCGCGATCAATTCCTGCGGCAGCGCGTAATCGAAATCGCCGATATCCATTGGTGGCCTCGCTCGGAGTCGAACCGAGATGGGCAAGCCCGGTCGATTTTGAGTCGACTGCGTCTACCAGTTCCGCCACGAGGCCCAACGGCCGCGTACGATACCCGAATCGCCCGCCGACAGGCCATACTGCAAATCCGATGAAATTCTGCAGCCAGTGCGGACAACCCGTGGAGCTTCGCGTGCCCGAGGGCGACCAACGGCCACGCTTCGTCTGCGGTTCCTGCGGCACCATCCACTACCAGAATCCGCGCATCGTCGCGGGCTGCGTGCCGGAATGGGAGGGGCGCATCCTGCTGTGCCGCCGCGCCATCGAGCCGCGACGCGGCTACTGGACCACACCCGCCGGCTTCATGGAGATCGGGGAAACGCTGCCGCAGGCGGCGGCGCGCGAGACGCTCGAGGAAGCGCTTGCCGACGTGGCCATAGGCTCGATGCTGGCCGTGGTCGATGTGGTGTACGCCGCGCAGGTGCACGTCAATTTCCGCGCCCGGCTGCAACGACCGGAGTTCGCGGCCGGAACGGAAAGCCTCGAGGTGGGCCTGTACGAGGAAGCGCAGATCCCCTGGGACGATATTGCCTTCGAGAGCACCCGCTTCAGCCTGCGGCGCTGGTTCGAGGATCGCCGTCAGGGCCGCGAAGTCCTGCATTTCCACGAATTGCTGCGCCGCTGAGGCGAGCGCGCTTGCGCTTGGAGGCGCGTTTGGCAGAATACCGGCCCCGGCCGCCGGACCTTCCGGCCGGAGTCCCCACGGAGCGCTAATGACCTTTGTCGTCACTGAAAATTGCATCAAGTGCAAGTACATGGATTGCGTGGAAGTCTGCCCGGTGGACTGCTTTCATGCCGGCCCGAACTTCCTGGTGATCGATCCGGACGAGTGCATCGACTGCACGCTGTGCGAGCCGGAATGCCCGGCCGAGGCCATCTACTCCGAGGAAGAATTGCCGGCCGGCCAGGAACACTTCACGGCACTGAATGCCGAACTGGCGAAGAAATGGCCGGTGCTCGCCGAGAAGGGTCCGCCGCCTGCCGATGCCAAGGACTGGGACGGCAAGCCGGACAAGCTGAAGCTGCTGGAACGCTGAGGGCCGGGCCCTAGCGGCGCTTGGCGGTCGCGTCTTCCTGCAATGCCTGCAACAGGCTCTGTGGCGGCAGGTAACCGGGCAGCAGTTCACCGGTTTCGGTGATGATGCCCGGCGTACCGGCCAGCCCCATGGCGCGTCCCATGGCGTACTGCTCGGCCACCGGATTGGATTTGCAGAGCGCCGAATCCAGTTTTTCGCCTTTCTTGGCACGCGTCAGCGCAGCCTTCGTGTCCTTGGCGCACCACACCTGCTCCGCCTTGGTCCACGACTCGGTGTCGGGGCCGCTGCGCGGAAAGGCCACGTAGCGCACCTTGATGCCGAGCCGGTTGTATTCAGCCATCTGGCTGTGCAGCGTGCGGCAGTAGCCGCAATCGATGTCGGTGAACACGGTGATGGTGTACTTGGGGTTCGGCGGCGCAAAAACCACCATGCCGCTTTCCGCCATCGGCTTCAGCAGTTCCAGCCGCAGTTCGCGCCGGCGCGTATCACTGAGATTGCTGCGATCGGACAGCTGATACAGATCGCCAGCAAAGGCATAGCGGCCATCTTCGGTGACATACACCATTTCAGCGCCGCGACGGTATTCGTAAATGCCGGGAACCGGCGTGACACGCAGCTCAGCCGGCTTGGCGCCGGGAATGCGCGCGGCAACGGCAGCCAGATCGGCGGCGGCCATGGCCAGCGCCGGAACAATCAACAGGATGGAGAGAATGAGCGGACGTTTCATGCACGCCAGAGTGCCGCACCGGCCCCCGCCAGTCCAGCAGCGCGGTTCAGCCACGCGGATGGTGTTCGGCGTGCAGCTCTTTCATGCGCTCGCGCGCCACGTGGGTGTAGATCTGGGTGGTCGACAGGTCGCTGTGACCCAGCAGCATCTGCACCACGCGCAGGTCGGCGCCATGATTCAGCAGATGGGTGGCAAAGGCATGACGCAGCGTGTGCGGCGACAGGTCACGCCCGATGCTGGCCTTGCCCGCATAGCGCTTGATGATGTGCCAGAACGCCTGGCGCGTCATGCGATCGCCGCGGCGCGTCGGAAACAGATATTCGGTGCTGCGTTCGAGCAGGATCTCGCCACGCGGACCCATCATGAAATCGCCCAGCCAGCGCACCGCCTCCTCGCCCAGCGGAATCAGCCGCTCGCGATTGCCCTTGCCCAGCACGCGCACCACGCCCTGCGTCAGATTGACCTGCGTGGCGCGCAGACTGACCAGCTCCGAGACGCGCAGCCCGGTGGCATACAGCACCTCCAGCATGGCGCGGTCGCGATGACCCAGCGGATCGCTGACCGTCGGCGCCGACAGCAGCGCTTCCACTTCGGCCTCACTGAGCGACTTCGGCAGCGAGCGGCCGATGCGCGGCATGGCGATCTGCGCCGTTGGATCTTCGTGCACGACGCCTTCACGCATCAACTGGCGGTAGAAGCGGCGGAACGAGGACAGCTGGCGGGCCATCGAGCGCGGCTGAGCGCCCGCAGACACTCGCGCGGCAATGAAGGCCAGCAGATCGGTGCGCGTCGCGGCGCTGAGCGGAATACGGGATTTTGCGAGCCAGCGTCCGAGCGCTACAAGGTCGGCACGGTATGCTGCCAGCGTGTTCGAAGACAGCCCACGCTCCATCCACACCGCATCCAGAAACCGGCTGATGGCCGGATCCGGTTCATCGGTGACGTCTTTCATGGCGGTTGCGGCGGTCGCTGGTCTGATCAAGGCATTGCCCCGGTCGGTCGCATGGTTGCTCACGGGTGCCCGGAGCGCAGTCAGTATGCAAAGCGTGCAGCAGCGTCGATGTGATATTCCTCACAACGATGGTTGACCGTTAACATAAAGAGAACTGCATCACATGCGATTGCCGCAGCACCCATTGTTTCCATGACGCGACTCCGCGAAACCACCAGTGCCCGGTGGCGGGTACTGACCGCCCCGTTGCAGCTGATTTACGCCTGCTGGGCCTGGCCGGCCTTCCTGCTGCTGGGCCTCGTCGTCCTGCCGCTGCTGCTGGTGAATTCACTGCCCCGCCGCCGCCGGTTGATCCGGCGGGTGGCCCGCATGGCGCTGGCTCTGCTGGGCATGCGCCTGCGCGTCTCGGGCCTGGAACGCCTGCCCGAGGCCTGCGTGGTTGTGGCCAATCACGCCAGCTATCTGGATGGCGTGGTGCTGGCAGCAGCGCTGCCGCCGCGCTTCAGCTTCGTGATCAAGCGCGAGATGCGCGCGGTGCCCGCGGCCGGCTGGCTGCTGGAACGCATCGGCGCCTACTTCGTGGCGCGCAACAATGGCGCCGGCAGCGCGCGCGACACATTGCGCGTAATGCGTGGCGCCAGCCGTGGCGAAGCGCTGGCGTTCTTCCCCGAGGGCACTTTCCAGCATCGCCCCGGCCTGATGCGCTTCCACAACGGCGCATTCGCCACCGCTGAACGGGCCGGAGTGCCGGTGGTGCCCGTGGTGATCCAGGGCACGCGACGCTGCCTGGCGCCGCGCTCACCGCTCCCCTGGCCCGGCCCTATCAGCATCGAAGTGCTCGAGCCCATCGGCCCGTTCAGCGATCGCACCGACGGTGCGCTGGCGATGCGCGATGCGGCGCGCGCGGCCTTTCTGACGCGTCTCGACATTCCGGATCTGGCGGCATGAGCGCCGCGACCGAAGACAGTCTGCCGGCGCAATATGCCGCCGAACTGCGCGCGCGCGGCTTCGACAGCGACCCGGCGCAGCAGCGTGCCGTCGGAAGTCTCGATCAGCTGCGTCAGCAACTGTCGCAGCCGGCCCGCGGCCGCGGCGCATTGGGACGGCTGCTGCGGCGCGATGCCGTCACATCGGCACCGCGCGGCCTGTATCTATGGGGCGGCGTCGGCCGCGGCAAGACCTGGCTGATGGATCTGTTCTTCGACGGCCTGCCTTTCCCCGAGCGGCGACGCCTGCACTTCCATCACTTCATACGCGAAGTACACGCCGAACTGCGCTCGCTGCCGCGCCAGACCGCGCCGTTGCAGACCGTGGCGCAGCGCATGCGCGAGGAGACACGGCTGCTGTGCCTTGACGAGCTGTTTGTCAACGACATCGCCGACGCCATGATTCTGGGTGGACTGTTCAAGGCATTGCTGGAAGCGGGCGTCACGCTGGTCATCACTTCCAATGTGCCGCCGTCCGGACTGTATCGCGATGGCCTGCAGCGCGCGCGCTTCCTGCCGGCCATCGCACTGCTGGAAAAGCAGCTGCAGGTGCTGCAGCTGGATGGCGGCACGGATTATCGTCTGCGCCAGCTGCGCCAAGCGCCGATCTATCTGGCGGACGGTGCGGCGGCCCGCGAACAACTTGGCCAGCTGTTCCACCGGCTGGCCGATGCGCATGCCGAGCACAATGCCGAACTGTGCATCGGCGGTCGCCCGATCGCAGCCTGGCGTCGCAGCAGCGATGTGGTGTGGTTCGACTTCGCCAGTCTGTGCGAAGGACCGCGCAGCCAGCATGACTATGGCGAGATCGCCGACGAATTCCACACCGTGTTCGTCTCCGACGTGCCGCGGTTCGACGAGACCCATGATGACGCAGCGCGCCGTTTCATCGCACTGGTGGATGAGTTCTACGATCGCGGCGTCAAGCTGGTGTTGTCTGCAGCCGCGCCGCCCACCCAGCTGTATGGCGGCCAGCGGCTGCGCTTTGAATTCGAGCGCACTGCCAGCCGTCTGATTGAAATGCAGAGCGAGGAATATCTGGCGCGCGCGCATCGCGGCTGAGCCGGATGCTACGATTCGGCATGGACCGGAATCACACTGTTGCCAGCTTCACGATTCCCGGCAGACAGTGGCTGGATGCCGACGGACAATGCAGCGGCGAGCCGCCGGAATTTGCCCGGCAGCCGGCCGAGATGCTGGCCATGTACCGCATGATGGTGCAGACACGACTGTTCGACACCAAGGCGGTAAACCTGCAGCGCACCGGCAAGCTGGGCACCTACCCTTCCTGTCTGGGCCACGAGGCCGTGCATGTAGGCGTAGGCGCCGCATTGCGCGCCGAAGACGTCGTGTTCCCGGTGTATCGCGAGATCGGCACCAAGTTCTGGCGCGGCATCGCGATGCAGGACATCCTGCTGTACTGGGGCGGCGATGAGCGCGGCACGCGGTACGCGGATTCACCGCAGGACTTTCCGTTCTGCATACCCATCGGCTCGCAGATGCCGCAGGCCGCGGGCACGGCGCTGGCCTTCAGCCTGCGCAACCAGCCGCGCTGTGCGCTGGCCTATGTCGGCGACGGCGGCACTTCGCAGGGCGCGTTCTACGAAGCCATCAATTTCGCCGGTGTGCAGCGCCTGCCGCTGGTGACGGTGATCGTCAACAATCAGTGGGCCATCTCGGCGCCGGTGTCCACGCAGACAGCCGCCGCAACGCTGGCGCAGAAGGCCGTGGCGGCCGGCATTCCCGGCCTGCAGATCGACGGCAACGATGTGGTGGGCGTACGCCACACCGTGGCCGAAGCGGCCGCACGGGCACGCGCCGGAGAGGGTCCGACGGTGATCGAGGCGCTGACCTATCGTCTCTCGGATCACACCACCTCGGACGATGCCAGCCGCTATCGGTCCGCCGACGAAGTGGAGCAAGCGCGCGCGGTGGAGCCGCTGCTGCGCACGCGGCGCTATCTCGAAGCGCGCGGCTGGTGGAATGAAGACGCCGAACAGCAATTGCGCGCCGAGTGCAGTGCCACTATCGAGGAGGCGGTGAAGCAGTATCTGGCCACGCCGCGCCAGTCCAGCGACGCCATGTTCGATCACCTGTACGCCAACATGCCGCGCAACCTGCAATGGCAGCGCGACCTGGCGCGGCGCTACGCCGCTCATCGCTGACCGCTTCCCTCGCATGACCAAGTTGACGATGGTCGAGGCCATCAATCTGGCGCAGGCCTGGGAGCTGGCGCACGACCCGGATGTGCTGGTGATGGGCGAGGACGTGGGCGTCAACGGCGGCGTGTTCCGCGCCACCGCGGGCCTGCAGCAGCGCTTTGGCGCACAGCGCGTGCTCGACACGCCGCTGGCCGAGGGCCTGATCGCGGGCGCGGCGATCGGACTGGCCACGCAGGGTTTCAAACCCGTGGCCGAAATCCAGTTCATGGGCTTTCTGTATCCGGCGCTGGACCAGATCGCCAGCCACATGGCGCGGCTGCGCAGCCGCACGCGCGGCCGGCTCAGTTGCCCGGTGGTGTTGCGCATGCCGCACGGCGGCGGCATCCATGCGCCCGAGCATCACTCCGAAAGTCTCGAATCACTGCTGTGTCATCACGCGGGTCTGCGCGTGCTGTGCCCTTCCTCGCCGCAGCGCGCCTATGGTCTGCTGCTGGCCGCCATCCGCGAACCCGATCCGGTGATGTTTCTCGAACCGGTGCGGCTGTACCGGCTGGGCAGGCAGGAAGTCGAAGACAATGGCCAGGCCCTGCCGCTGGACCGCTGCTTCGTACTGCGCCGTGGCGAAGATGCGACGCTGGTGACCTGGGGCGCCATGGTCACCGAGACCATGAAAGCGGCCGAACAGCTCGCTGCAGAAAACATCGACTGCGAGGTCATTGATGCCGCCAGCCTCGCGCCGCTGGACTTCGAGACCATGCTGGATTCAGTGGCCAGGACCGGCCGCGTGATCATCGTGCACGAGGCCATGCGCAACTGTGGCGTCGGCGCCGAAATCGCCGCGACCGTTGCCGAGCACGCGCTGTACGATCTGCGCGCACCGGTGCAGCGCGTCACCGGCTACGACACCATCATGCCGCTGTACCGTCTTGAACAGGACTACATCCCCGGTGTGCAGCGCATCGTCGATGCGGTGCGCACCACGCTGATTGAATGAAGGAGCAATGCATGAGCACCTTCAGATTGCCGGATCTGGGTGAAGGTCTCGCGGACGCCGAAATCGTGCGCTGGCATGTGCAGGTGGGCGACACCGTCGCGGCGGATCAGCCGCTGCTGTCGGTGGAAACGGCCAAGGCAGTGGTCGAAGTGCCCTCGCCCTGCGCCGGCATCATCGCAGCACTGCATGGCGAACCCGGCCAGCTCATTGAAACCGGCGCACCGCTGGTGGAGTTCGCTGGCGGCGACCATGACAGCGCGGATTCCGGCACCGTGGTGGGCCATATGCCGGACACCGGCGGCGACTATGCCGGCGATGCGGCGCCGCCTGCCTCGGCGTCGTCTCCGCAACGCATTCAGGCCGTGCCGGCCGCACGCGCACTGGCGCGCAGCCTGGGCGTCGAACTGGCCGCAGTGACCGGCAGCGGCAACGGCGGCGTTATCACGCTGGCCGATGTGATCGCCGCGGGACTTCCCGCCAGCCGGCCGGCGGCATCTCGCGGCAGCACCATGCACCCGCCGCCGCAAGTCGAGGATGGCGAGGTGCAACCGCTGAAGAGCCTGCGTCGCGCCATGTCGCAGAGCATGTCGCTGTCGCGCGATTCGGTGATGGAATGCACCGTCGTCGATGATGCCGATCTGTGCGCCTGGCGCAGCCGCGACGATTACACCGCCCGCGTACTGCGCGCCATCGCGCGTGCCTGCCGCGAAGTGCCGGGGCTCAATGCCTGGTACGACGCCGACTCGCAGTCGCGACGGCTGTTCGATCATGTGGACGTGGGCCTGGCCGTGGACACGCCTGAAGGCCTGCTGGTACCGGTGATGCGCGACGTGGGCCAGCGTAGCGGCGCCGAGCTGCGCGCCGAACTGGAACGCGTCAGGCAGGCGGCCATGACCCGCAGCCTGCGCAGCGAGGAGCTGCGGAATTTCACCTTCATGCTGTCCAATTTCGGCATGATGGCGGGGCGCTACGCTTCGCCGGTGGTCGTGCCACCGGCGGTGGCGATACTGGGCACCGGTCGGGCGCGCGATGATGTGGTAGCGGTCGAAGGCCGCGTCGCAATCCACCCGCGCATGCCGCTGTCGCTGACTTTCGACCACCGCGTCGTCACCGGCGCCGAGGCGGTGCGTTTTCTCGGAGCGCTGATCCGCGATCTGGAATTACCGGAGTAAACACTTGTCCACGTCTGCAACTGGCAAACTGCTGCTGGTCCGTCACGGCCAGAGCACCTGGAATCTCGAAAACCTGTTCACCGGCTGGACCGATGTGGACCTGACCGAACAGGGCGTGCGCGAAGCGCAGCAGGCCGGCCGTGAAATCGCCACCGCCGGCATCGTGCCCGACGTGGTGTTCACGTCGGTGCTGAAACGCGCCATCCGCACCCAATGGCTGGTGCTGGAAGCCATGGATCTGCTGTGGCTGCCGGTGGAGCGCAGCTGGCGGCTCAACGAACGTCATTACGGCGCGCTGCAGGGGCTGGACAAGGCGCAGACGGTGGCGAAGCACGGCGAGGCGCAGGTCAGGATCTGGCGTCGGAGCTACGACATTCCGCCGCCGCCGCTGGCCAGCGACGACCCGCGCCATCCGCGTTTCGATCGCCGCTATGCCGGCGTGCCGGTGGCCGATCTGCCCGGCACCGAATCGTTGAAGGACACCCTCGCGCGCGTACTCCCGTTCTGGGAACTGCATATCGCGCCGCAGCTGCGTACCGGCCGCAATGTGCTGGTGGTGGCGCATGGCAACAGCCTGCGCGCGCTGGTCAAGATGCTCGACAACATGTCGGAAGCAGCCATCCTCGAGCTGAACATTCCCACCGGCGTGCCGCTGCTGTACGAACTGGATGCGCAGCTGCGTCCGCTGGGCAGCCGTTATCTGGGCGATGCCGAAGCCATTGCCGCGGCTGCCGAGGCCGTGCGGCGCCAGACCGAGAAACGTTAGTGGTGGATAGCAAGTTCAAACCACCTTCGCAGATCGGCCCTTATGTCCGGCCGCAGGGGTATCGTCGATGAGCGGCACCGATCAACTGAAGAACGCGCTTTTGTTTAACCTCCTACTGTCGTCTACAACGCCTGCTCCGGGTGTCCCAGGCCTCAGATCCCGACTCCCGCGGTACCATCCCGCATGCAACCAGCGGATCGCCGCCCACATTGCGCAGATGTCACTCTGCGCGTTGTAACCGCGGACCCGACTACTTTCTGGACCCGGCTGAATTCTTGAGCTTGTCTTTCACGCCGTCGAACGTGGCTGCATCCGACGGTGACAGGTTGGGACGACCGACCACGAGGCCCATGGAAATGGCACCCTGGACGTAATAGGTTTCACCGCGCTCGACTTCGATGTTGAGGATGTCCTTGACTTCCGAGTGCACGACGAAAGCATGCGAGCCCGTCGGCACTTGAGTGACGAAGTAGCTGCCGTTCGACAGCTTGCCAAGCTCCTGTTCTCCTTCGCGAACCTTGAAGCTGACGCCACTACCAGTGAACTTTCTTGCACGGAAGAAAACCACATTTCCCATGTCGCCGCTGGGCGCAGGAATGGCTGTTGCCGCAGCCGGTTCAGAAGCCGCTGCAGGTACGGCAGTTGCCGGCGCCGATGGAGCCTTGCTCGACTGCGTGCCGGTACTGGCGCAGCCAGCCAAGACGAACAACAGCCCGAGAGCTGCGGCCTGCACCAGGCGCTCGATGGAAATTTCATCGTTGAGAAGTTTCATTGTTTGTCTCCGATACTGGGATTAGGAATGAAGGCAATGAAGTATCAACCGCGACTTTGGCGAATACATTGGTGTTCGCCGACAATGAAATTTCCTTGCCGGTGACGAAGATGCCGACAAAAACGTAGCTCAGGCCAAGCGCAAGGTTGACGCGATCATTGCCGCTGCCCGCCGAGAACGAGCGCAACTTGATTTGCTGATCGCCGACGCGCACGAAACGGCTGGCCAGGATGAGCTCACCACCGCGGCCGCCGAAGCCGCTCTTGGCGGCATGAACCACCTCACCTTCGCCCTTGGCGCCGGCGGGGATCACTATTGCCCCATCAACCGTGACCGGCTCGATAACTTCCAGCGCAAAGCGATCACCGTGCTTATGAGTGTTCGACGCGATGGATTCGAGCAGACGAAGATGAACTTCTCTGTCCGCGCGTAACAGGCAAAATGCCGGCTGCGAGACGACACTGGCGGCCGTTGGCGTTTCATCGGCGCTTGCGATGCTGACGAAGGCCGTGAGAGCAGACGCAAACACCGCAGCGTGGAACCTGACCCGGATTTGCACAGCAGTTTCCCGGTTGTTGCTCGTTCAGCGAGCTGCATTCTACGAAAGGGCATCCGTCATTTATTCAAGCCCGTCACGTTTCGTAAATGCCGCATCCACGTTTTCCGGCACTAAGCTCTTCACCGGCGGCTGGCTCAAACAGTACAAATCCTGGCGTACCGACCGGGTACCATCGCGTTTAATCCCGCATGGACGCAACCCCGCCCCGCCCGCCGCATGAATCAGCAGGCTATGGTCATCAAGTTCAAATCAGACTGAGCTGAAAAGGCGGCGCCCGTGCTTCAGGCGGCGTCGCTGACTGTGGCGGTTCCTCCCACAGAATCAACTCCTTCGACGCTCCCACGCCGCGATGCGCCGGGGTGATCTGTGCCCGCAAGCGCACGTGTTGCGATATCGATCCCGGCGTGCAGCGTGAACAGCTTCTGCCCTGCTCTCGGTCCAACCGCGATGCTATAGGTGATCGAGTGGCCGCCGAAAGCGAGGTTCAGCAATTGCGATGACGAGGTCCACGCCGGAGACCTTGCTCAGGTGGCCGCGCTTGCCTGCGCCCGCGGCTCGACGACCGACACCGCGCGACGCGACGCTGCGAAGAGTCCGAACGCAATCAGGTTGAGCGCCAGCGCTGTAACGCCAAGCGCCGGATAGCCGAATGTCTGCACCAGCAGTCCGCCCAGCAATGGCGCGATCGTCGATCCTGCCATGACCATGGCCGGCGTCGCAGCGACCGCGCGTCCGGTTGGTTCGAGGCGGGCAAGGCGCCCGAACATGAATGTATGCGTGAACAGAATGACGAATGGAAAGACCGCCGTGCCCACCGCGTAAGGCAGGAAGCCGCTGCTGCAATAGATCAGCGCAGCAAACAATCCCTGCACAAGCGCGCCTCCGATGCCAACCCCGGTCGCCGGCAGCCGTTTTTCCAGCAGCGCGGCGATAGGCGCGGGCGCAATGGCAATGAGTCCCATGATCACCAGAACGCTCCGGACCTGCTGCGGCGAGAGGCCGCGGTCCGCGCCCGCTCGCTCCAGGAACGACGAGACCATGGCCTGAACCAGCGACATCAGCATGATGCCGATAATCACCTGCCATACCGACCGGCTGAAGCGGGATGCACCGGCGACAACAGCGTCCTTGACCGGGACGGAGGGAAAGAAGAAAGCGGCCACGACGGCGCCCATCGCCATCACCACGGCGAATATGACAAAGATGGTGGGCGGCCCGAATCTGGCGATCAGGCCCGGTGCGACGCCAAGGTAGATAAAGGCGAAGGTGCCGAGAAGCATCCCGCCCATGGCAAAGATGCGGTGCGGGTTGCTGGTGCGGCCCATGGTTCCGTGCGTAAAGGAGAGCCCGAGTCCGGTCGCGACGCCGGCAATCAAATGGCCGATCGCCAGGGGGCCAAAATCTCTCAGGCCGATCATGATGCAGAACACCAGCGCACTGATTCCGAAGCCGAGCGTTGGCATCCAGCGGCCCGGCACACGGTGGAAGAACGGCGACAGCAATACGCTCGATACCACGATGCCGCCGAGAAACAGTGTGGCGAGGCCACCGGCCTGTGCCGGTGCAAAGGCGAAACCGGAAATCAGGATGCCGACCCAGACGGGCAGCGCTGGCTGGTCGATCATGCCGACCATGTGCCCCGTGACCAGGGAAACCCTGGAACCCCATGAATTGACTCGTGACACGCTACCCTCCCTATCCTGTTGCCGCTCGTTCCCGCCGCCTATCTCCGTTCGTTCTGCCGTTCAAGTTCTTCTTCACCGCGACGGATGTAGTCCGCCAACATTTCATTGGTCGCGGTCATGTCGCGGTGCTGCTCCCCATAGTGCTTTCCCAGCCAGTCTTCCCCGTAGTCATTGGCCGGGTCGCGCACGATGGTATGCACATGATTGCGGGCCTCCCAGGCGAGCTCGATGATCAGGCGCGGTCCGTGTACGCGGTAGTAGAAGAACTCGCCCTCTCCAATGGGGCCACGCCAGGAAAACCACAGATTGTTCCATCCCGCCGCCTCGATGGCGGCAAGCTGCGCTTCGGCAGCATCGAAATCGGCGCTGCGCACATACTGCTCCACCAGCACCCGCAACAGACGCTGTTGTGACGGCGTCAGCTCGGATGTCTTCAGTCCTTCGTAGTCACCGAGCGAATTTCGGCGGCCCGGCCCCGTCATCACCTGGTAGCTGCGCTGCTTGCTGACCCAGGCCACGCGCTGCTGCGCCGGCGACAACGACTGCATCAGCTCCAGCCCGCGCTCGCTGAAGTGGAACAGCGGTGACCAGCCAGCCTCGTTGCCCCGACGAACCTGGAAGGGCTGCGAACCCATGAACAGCGGCGTGAATGCCACCGTCTTGCCGGACACCGTGAAACTCGCCGCCAGGTGATGCCCGGTCAGCAGATATGCCCAGGGATGCGAGGAATCGGGGGTATCGAAGAACGAGATGTAGAAATCCAGTCCATCGTTCTTCGGCGGGACGCCGCGCGCGCCGGGTGGGTCGACCTCGGGCGGCTGGCTGGCGCCGCGGTCCGGGAAGGGCGGCACCTGATCCATCGGGCCGGGCCAGAACTCACCGGCGTCCGCGCCGACCATGTTCGGCGGCGGATTCACATGGAGATCGCGCAGTATCTGGTCCATGCGCATGACGCCCGACACCTCAAGGTAGCCCTGGCTGGACATCGACGCGCGCAGCAGGTCATGCAGTCTGACGCGCTGGTTCTCGGTGAGATCACCGAGACGCAGTCCCGACCGCTTGGCGAGAAACGCTGGTATGTTCGACCAGCGGCCGCGCTCGTTGCTGTCCAGAGGAAACAGGATCGCCCTGGCCTGTTCGGGCTGCAGCGCTGCGAGAAAGACCTTCGCCCTGGCCGTCATCTGCTCCGCGCTGCTGGTGCCCGCCGGCAGAGCCACAGCGGCAGAAGCGGCTGCCCGGGCCGTGGCCGGCGCTGCAATCTGAATCCTGCCTGACAGGAAGGCCGCGCCGATCATGACGGCCAGCACGACAGGAATGACGATGTGCCGTTTCATGTGAACACCGCAGTGAGTCCATGCGCCCTGGATCAGGGTACGACAAGATGAAGCTGGCAATATTACCTATTGTTGCGAGCCGATCCGCCCGTGGATGGTAAGTTCAAACCACCGTCGCTCAACCGACGAATCCTTGTTCTCACGGCAGCAAGCGCAGCCCTTCCCCTGCCCGACAATCCCGCTACACTCAATGCTGTCTATTCGTCACACAGAAATACAACGCAGATGTAAGGGGTAGCACCATGCAGCCGAGCGGCTTTACGCCTACAGATGCACTCGCAGCGAACTCGAGCCATGACACCCGCTACGAGTGGAAGGCCGTAACCTTGCTTGCGGCGGGATTTGCCCTGGTGGGCATTGACCGCCAGATCATTGGCCCACTGTTTCCGGTGATGCAGAAGGATCTGCACCTCACGTACCAGGACATCGGCAACATCACCGGCGTGCTGGGCCTCACCTGGGGCATCACCTCGCTGTTCATCGGCCGGATATCGGATCGCATCGGGCGCCGCAAGGTACTCATCCCCGCCGTGCTTCTTTATTCCCTGCTCGGTGGGCTCACGGGGTTGGCAAGCGGGGTCGGGATGTTGTTGATCATCCGCGCACTGCTCGGCGTTACTGAAGGCGCGTACGCGCCCCTGTCGAGTGTCGCGGCGGTGGAAGCGTCCAAGCCCACCCGCCGTGCACGCAATCTCGGTTTCGTCTTGTTCGGCTTTATGGCGGCAAGCATGATCGTGGCGCCGATTCTGGCCACTCAGCTGGTCACATATCTGCCTTCCTGGCGATGGGTTTTCATATTGGTCGCCCTGCCCGGATTCCTCGTCGGCTGGTTGATGCACCGGGTATTGCGGGACACCCAGGGCAGCCTTGTGCATTCGGATGCCAAATTGGCACCCTCCGCTGCAGGGCATCGCTGGACCGAGATTTTCAGGTATCGGAACATCCGCCTGAATCTGATCGCGATCTTCTGCATGATGACCTGTTTTTTCATGGTCGCTGCAATGATGCCGAACTACCTGACCGACATCGTCAAACTCAGCGTGCAGCAGATGGGCTTCGTCATGTCCGGATTTGGCTTTGGCGCCTGCATCGGTCTTGTCGTCACGCCGGCGCTTTCGGACCGGTTCGGGCGCAAGCCCTTTGTCCTGCTGGGCTTCCTGGGTATGGGCACGGCTCTCTGGACCCTGCTGCAGATCGGCAATATGCCGATACAATTGTTTGCGTGCATATTCCTGGTGGGAATATTCTTTTCCGCCATGGTCGTCAACCTGGTCGCACCGATCACGGTGGAGTCGGTGCCGCCGGCACTGAGCGGCACAGCCACAGGCATCGTCAATGGTGTTGGCGAGATCGTCGGTGGCGCGGTGGCTCCCGTGACTGCCGGTTTCATCGCCACGCACTACGGACTACAGCAAGCCTTCACTTTGGCGCTGGTGGCTGCCGGCGTGGGTTTCCTGATTTCTACGCTGTTCATCGAGACCGCCCCCTCGCGCACGCGCAAGAGAGTCCTCTGAAGGACCAGATCGACCGCTGAGGCGCGCCGCCGGAAAGTGGATAAGACTTTCAAATCGTCTGCTCGATCTACCTTCCTGGCCATGGACACGGCGGCGCCCGTGCTGATGCCCGGTCGTGGAGTGGCAGCAGCCCCGCTCAGCGCTGCCGACGCAGGATGTCGGGCGGCTCGCGCGGACGCGTGACGCCGGGCGTGGCCCAGCCGTCGTAGCTGGCGCCATGCATGGCCGCCAGCTTGCGGAAGCGCTCCGAGTATTCCTGCATCGCCGGCACCGAAACGCGGATGCCCTGGCGCGCATGCAGTGAGAAGCCACTGGCGCCTTCGGTCTTCATCGGCTGGTAGTCCACCTCAAAGCCTTCAGCGCGCAAGGCGGCGGCCAGCGGTTCACAACCGGCCGCCTCGTCGACGCTGAAGAAGAAATCGATGTCGTAGGGCGTGAATGCGTTGCCGCCCTGCGCGCGCAGGTTACGGACCAGCATTTCGTCCCAGTCATCGCCGCGCGCCGCGCGCGCGCGCTGGATGGCTCCGTAAATGCGCCAGGCCGCGACGCCTGCGCCCAGCACCAGCAGCAGATACAGCCAGTCCAAACGTTACTCAGTCTTCAGGCGCGATGGTCACGCGCAGGCCGGCCAGCGCCTCGGTCATCGTTATCTGGCAGGACAGTCGCGAGGTCTCGCGACGGTGACCCAGATCCTGCAGCATGTCGGTCTCGTCGGACATGGGCGCCGGCAGGCGGCTCACCCACTCGGGATCGATGTACACATGGCAGGTGGCGCAGGAGCACATGCCACCACAGATGGCGGTAACGCCATCGTCCATGTCGCGCAACGGCTCCATCAGCACATAACCGGCGGGAGCGTTCATCTCCAGTTCCTGACCGTCCCGGTTGATCACCTTCAGCAACGGCATGGGGGTTCCTCATCCAATGGGGGCGCTAGTTTGCCGACAGCCGGCCGCCGACGCCAGCGCCGGTGGCGCAATGCCTTATGCTACCCGTCAAGGTAGCCGGCTCCGAGGTGTTGGGGAGAGTCTTGTTACTTGTCGTCCTCGTCCGGCAGTTCATCTCGCAACAAGTCTTTCAACTCCTTCAGTGCCTCACCCCACCCGGTCGCCTTTCCAAGGCTGCCGAGAAAATTGTTGATGATGTCGACCCACTTCCTGAATGGCTTCTTGAAGAAGCCGCGGGCCCCACCGACGAGGCGCTCGCGCAGGCTGTGGTTGGCGTTGCGGACCTGTCGCTCCTTGACTGCCAGCTGCGCCCCATAGAATCCCGCCTGCTGAAGGTTTTCGCGCGGGCACTGAAAGATCAAGCCTTCCGGATGGCGTTCGCCGCTGGCACTCGTGTTACGCCAGAAGTCATTCAGGCACTCCGCAATCGCCGCCCGGATCTCGTCGGCACGATCGCCGAAGAGAGTATCCGTGTTCTTTTCGATCAGCTGGAATGTCTCGATCGTATCGACGAGCATGTAGTTCAGGCGGCGCCGAACATCGTCCAATTCACCTTCATTACTCAGTGGCATGCGTTACTCCTTGCGGAAAATGGCAGTATTGCATTCAGCGACTTTCAAAGCGCCCGCCTCACCGTGGTAGCGATCAACTTGAAGTAGCAATGGTCGCCCTGGCGGCCGACTGCCGGGTGGCCGCTACGCAACGGTTGCGGTCGATCCCCAAGGCGCGAAGTGCGAAGTTGCGGGACCGCGCACACGCTGCATGCCGATATCGTGACGTGATCGGTCTGTCGTGAGACCGGCAGGAACACCGGGCTCACGTAGACTTCTGCCATGATTCGTGCCCTTGCCCTGCTTGCAGTCCTGCTTTCCATGCCCGCCGTTGCGGGCAATGCATCGGCTCCGCTGCCGGTCGATCCCAGGGGCTTCATTGATGCGGAGCTGCAGGCACATCCGGGCCAAACCGGCTCCTACGTGCTGGAGCGCGGCGAACAGGCGTTGCTCGCGCGGGCCTGGCTGGTGGACCACGCCCGTCACAGCATCGAAGTGCAGTATTTCATCTGGAGTACCGACAACATCGGCATCCTCGCTTCCGAAGCACTGCTGCGCGCAGCCAACCGCGGTGTGAAGGTGCGGGTGATTGTGGACGATCTGCTGATGGATGCGCCGGACAAGACGCTGCTGGCGTTGGCGCACCACCCCGACATGGATATCCGCATCTACAACCCGGTGCACTCGGTGGGCGTTCCCTGGTACCGGCGACTGCTGAATCTGGTCACGAACTTCCGTGGTGCCAACCAGCGCATGCATGACAAGACGCTGATTGTTGATGGCGAGCTGGCCATAACCGGTGGCCGCAACATGGCTGATGAGTATTTCGACTATGACCACGCCTACAACTTCCGCGATCGCGACGCGCTGGTGATTGGTGCCGTGGTACCGCAGATCCGTGCGAGCTTCGAGCGCTTCTGGGCCAGTGCTCTCAGCCAGCCAGTGGCAACGCTGTATAGTGCCCATTCGCTGATGCGCAAGCACGCCACGGTCATGGATGCAGAGGTCCAGCAGATCTACGCCGAACTGGGTGCCTATGCCTCGGACCGGCGCAACTTTGCACCCGACGTCCGCGGCGCCATCGATGCGATACCGGCGAACTTCCCGGCGCTGGCAGCGGCGCTGGTCTGGGGCCAAGTGGACTTCATCAGCGATGTGCCGGGCAAGAACGACGGCAAGGCGGGATTTGGCGGAGGCGGCCTGAGTACGGCGGCATTGGCGGCACTGCTGCAGGGCGCGCAGCGCGAGGTGCTGATCCAGTCTCCCTATCTGGTGCTCTCGGCTCCTGCCATGGAGTTGTTCGGCGCAATGATCACGCGCGGTGTGCGGGTGCGCATCAGCACCAACTCGCTGGCGTCGACAGACAATCTCCAGGCTTTCGGCGGTTATCGGGCACAGCGGCGCAAGCTCCTGCGCCTGGGGATCGATGTGCGCGAGTACAGGCCCGATCCGCTCGTCCAGCGTGAAGTGATGCAACGCTATGAGGCGCTGCGTGCAGAGGCGCCGGTGTTCGCATTGCACGCCAAGACCCTGGTGGTGGACCGCGCCGTGGTCTTCGTCGGGACCTACAACCTTGATCCACGCTCCGAGAACCTGAACACGGAAATGGGCGTGGTGATCCGCAATGCGGACCAGGCCGCCACGGTGGCAGCCGCCATCGAGACCGACATGCTGTCTGGGAACAGCTGGAGCGCAGCCAGCGACAAGCCGGACCGCTTTGCGTCGTGGGGCAAGCGGTTTCGTGCCTGGTTCTGGGGCATCATGCCGATCAAGGCGCTGCTGTAATCCCATGCCCACAACCAACCAGCTGCTGATCAACCTGATTCTTTACGGACTGCTGCCGCTGTGGGGCATCACCGGCTTCATTGACTGGTACTGCCATCGCGCCACTGGCATCGAACGTACCTCCGGCCTGCGGGAATCACTGATCCATTCGCTCATGGGTGTACAGCTCGGAATTCCGATCATGCTCTGCCTGCTGTTCCAGGTGAACGTGCTGGTGCTGCTGATCTGCTTCGCTGCATTCCTGCTGCATGAGGCGGTGGCGCACTATGACGTGCACTACTCCGCGCCGAAGCGAACGATCAGCATCTGGGAGGTGCATGTCCACAACTACATGGCCACCATTCCGCTCTATCTGTTGATGCTGATTATGGTGCTTAATTGGGATGTGGTGCTGAAACTGGTTCATCTGCAGTGGGCGGGTCAGTTCACGCTGCGGCGATTGCCAGCGCCACAGGGTGGGTCCAGCTACCTGCGCGGCTACCTGCTGTTCATGTTCGTGTTGTGCGTAGTGCCATACATCGAAGAGAACCTGCGTTGCCTGCGGGCGCGCGGGCGCGCAGCTTGAGTGCCTATGTCACAAGCACCGGCTCCTTCCTGCCCGGACCACCGATCGACAACGACCAGATCGAGGATATCCTCGGATTGATCGATGGCCGTCCCAGCCGTTTGAAGTCGCGCATCCTGAAGGCCAACGGCATCCGCACGCGGCACTACGCCATGGATCGGGAGCATCGCACCACCCACAGCAACACCGAGCTTGCAGTGGCTGCGGCCCGCCACTGCATGCAGGCTTCGCCCGTGCCGATGCGTTCGCTGCGACTGCTCAGCTGCGCGACCACCCAGGGTGATCTGGTCATTCCCGGCTTCGGCAGCATGGTGCAGGCCGGGCTTGGTATGCCGGAGGTGGAGTTGCACACCACGCATGGCATCTGCTCCAGCGGCGTAATGGCGATCCGGGCGGCGGTGAATTCGTTGCGTGTCGGTGACCAGCCCAATGCGCTGGTGGTGGTCAGCGAGCTGGCCTCGCGGCTCTTCAAGCACACCCGCTACGAGGCGGCCGGCGGCCAGTTCAACATGGATTTCGACGCGGAGTTCCTGCGCTGGATGCTTTCCGATGGCGCGGGCGCCTGGCTGCTGGAGCGCGAACCGCGCGGCCGCTGCCTGCGGGTGGACTGGATCCGCAGCTATTCGCATGCTGATTCGTTGCCGGTGTGCATGAGCATCGGCCGTCCCACCGACAGCACCGACGGCCGCAGCTGGCAGGACTTTCCCACCTATGCCGAGGCAGAAGCCGCCGGCGCATTGCTGATCCGCCAGGATGTGCGATTGCTGGACCACATCGTGAAACTGGGAGTGGACGGCGCGCTGCGCCTGATTGGCGAGGGCCTGCTGGACATGCAGCGGCTGGATCATCTGCTCTGCCACTATTCCTCGCATCACTTCCGCAGCCGCATCTTCGACATGCTGCAGATGTGCGGCGCCGGCGTGCCCGATGAAAAATGGTTCACCAACCTGTATACCAAGGGCAATACGGGCTGCGCCTCGATCCTGATCATGCTGGATGATTTCCTCAAGGAAGGCCGGGCGCAGCCTGGCGAGACCCTGTTGTGCGTGGTGCCGGAAAGCGGGCGCTTCAACATGGCCTACATGCATTTCACCGTGGTGGAGACCTGATGGCGGAGACCGTAGTCCTGGCGCGGCCGGAGCAGCTGTCCGAAGCAGGGCAAGCTGCATTGCGCGGGCTGATGCGCGCCTGGTTCGACTTCGAACGGCGCCTGTCGCGCGTGCCGATGATTCAGCGGCTGGAGATCGGTACCTTCACGAAGGCGGACTACCTGCAGCTGCTGTTGAACCTGCGCCAGCAGGTTGTCGAAGGCTCGCGCTGGATCAGCCGCTGCGCCTCGAGTTTCGATCGGGACCATGCGGATATCCGCTCGGTGATCCTCGGGCACGCGCATGAGGAGCATCGCGACTATGAGGTGCTGGAGCACGACTACGTGACGGCCGGGGGCGATCTGGCAGCGATTCGTTCACACCTGCGCAATCCGGGTTCCGAAGCCCTGCATGGCTACATGATGTATCGCGCCAGCGAACCGAATCCGGTCGGGCTGCTGGGCGCCATGTGGATCGTGGAAGGGCTGGGCGAGAAGATGGCGAAGGACTGGGCAATGCGAATCAGCGACCTGCCCGGTGTCGGTGAGGCCGGCACGCGCTTCTTGCGCTATCACGGCCAGAACGACCAGAACCATCTGAGCAAGCTCTATGCCCTGCTGGACCGATTGTGCACCAGCGAGGCAATTGCCGCGGATATCCTGCGCACGGCCGCCGTGGTAGGCCGGCTGTACGCGCTGCAGCTGGAGGAAGTCGATGTCGAGTGATCCACGCGGACCCGTTCACAGCGCATACCTGCAGGCAATCGCGGTCGACAACTCGCTGCCCATCAGTCCGGCGGCCATCAAGCTGTGGATGCGTGATCTCGAGAACCCGCTGCGCTGGATCGTGCGGCCGGTGCTGCAGTTGGTCTTCGCGGCGCTGTTGCACCTGACCTGGGCGCTCAAGCGTCTGCCACTGCCGCAGTTCCGTGCCCACGGCCTGCTGCAGCAGACGATCTGCGCCTTCTGCCGAAATTTCGTCACGCCCGAAGCCAACCAGCTGATCCTGCGGCATTTCGCCACCGAGTCGAACCTGTTGAATTTCCTGCGCGATAACAGTGGTGGCTGCGTGCAGCCGCTGACGCTGTATCCACGGCGGATCGATGACATGCTACGCATGACCTTCGTCGATCACGACCAGGAACTGTTCCGCATGATGCGTGACCTGGGACGCTGGAATCACGCGCGGGCCGCCGCTCGGGCTGCAGACCTCGACTGGAGCCACTGGCGGACCATCGACATCACCGATCAGGGACATCCACGGCGCTGGACGCAGGTACTCGACTTCGAGACCTCGCACGCGCTGTTCATGTGCCTGTTCTGCCTGCTGCTGAAGCGCGATGAATACCGCGACGCCATCAACGGTTTCAATCTCGATCAATCGATCGCGATCCGCATCGGCCAGCTGATCGGTGATCCGCGGCTGGCCGAGATGGCCTACAACAAGTATCCGCATTACATGGTCGGGCCATGGAACCTGGGGCAACGGTTCCTGATGCACGGATTTTTCACCGAATACCTGCACGAACGACTGGAACATTTCAGGGCTGCAGCTTGAGTCTTGCCGTCCTGCGCATGCCATTGTGGGGAGGCTTCTTCCTGCGCGTCTTGCCAGACCAACCATCGAGGACTAACTTCCCGACTGGCATGGACACGCGGCAATCACCCTGCTCCCGGCAATTCCCGCGGGCGCGGCCTTCGATCCGGGTCGCAGCGCTCGCAGCTGCATTGCTGTCGTGCACTGGAGTCGCTGGCGCTGCGGATCCGCTCGAGGATCGCTTCGCGCTCACGCTGGGCACATATTTCCTGTCCTCGGACACCACCCTGCGCGTCGACGAATTGCGCGGCGTGGGCGTAGGTACGGAATTCGAGGTCGAAGACGTGTTCCACTTCGACGAGGATACGGTCTTCCGTGTGGAGGGCGCGTGGCGATTTCGGCCGCGTCACAGCCTGCGCCTCATGTACTTCGAGAGCGACCGGACGCGCACCGACACCATCGACCGCAACATCGAGTTCGGCGACGAATCCTTCCCGCTCGGGGCGTCGGCGACCATGCGCTTCGAATTCACCATCATGGAGCTGGCTTATCGCTACGCATTCCTGAAACGTGACAATCTCGAACTCGCGGGCTCCTTCGGTGTTCACAACATCGAGTTCAAGACGGCGCTGCACGCCTCGATCGCATCACCCGGCTTGGGCAGTATCTCCGCGCAGGACGATGCCTCCACCGACGCGCCTTTGCCCGTGGTCGGGCTGGGTTTCACGTGGCGCATGGGCGAGAACATCTATCTGCAGGCGCATGCCCAGTACTTCCAGGTGAAGTACGGCGACATCGAAGGCAGCCTGCTGAACTACCAGGCAGGGGTGCTGTGGCAGTTCTCGCAGCATGTCGGCATGGGCGCGGCTTACAACCTGTTCGACCTCGGCATCAAAGCGGACGCCGCCGACTCCTTCCGCGGCAAGCTCGACTGGCAATACGCAGGGCCACAGCTCTACCTGCGTGCGGCATTCTAGGTCTCGAAGTAGCCTGGAGACCGGACGTCAGGGCAAGATCAGGCGAATGACGTCGAACACGCCGACACGGTCGCCGAGCTCACCTCGCCATGGCGTGGCGCGGGTGATCTCAAAGATGGGTTTGGGTTCGCGAACACAGGCTGCGCAGTGGGTGAGCGCGGGGCGCGTTCGCGTCAACGGCCGCGTGGTTCACGATGCGGAATTTCCTGTCCGTCAGGGAGTGGATCGTGTCGACATTGATGGGCAGGTATCGACATCGGCGGGGCGACTGGTATTGATGTTGAACAAGCCGCGCGGTCTGGTTACCACAGTGAAAGATGAGCAGGGCCGCGATACGGTCTACAGCTGCTTCGCAGGTGCGGATCTGCCGTGGCTGGCGCCGGTCGGACGTCTCGACAAGGCCAGTGAAGGACTGCTGCTGTTCACCAACGACCCCGCCTGGGCGGCTGACATCACTGATCCGAAGAGCGGGCAGTCAAAGACCTACCACGTGCAGATCGACAGGCTGCCGGACGCGGCCCTGCTCGCTTCGCTTGAGAACGGCGTCGCTGTGGGTGACGAATGCCTGACTGTGAAGTCGGCGCGATGCCTGCGCAGCGGGGACAAGAACTCGTGGCTGGAGATCATCCTGGACGAGGGACGCAACCGACAGATACGACGAATGCTGGCGGCCCTGGACGTGACGGTGCTGCGCCTGGTGCGCGTAGCTGTTGGTGGACTGAACCTCGGCGACCTGCCCAAGGGTCAGTGGCGGATGCTTACCGGGCCGGAAATCGATTCACTTACTCCGCGACCGGAGGCAGCGGTTCACCGCGGGCATACAACCACAGCTCACCCAGCGCGTGATGGATGATGACGGCAGCTTCCAGCGCTGCGACACGTGGCGACAGTTGCGCGGCCTCGAGCAGCACGGCCTGCGCGGCGCGGGCCGCAGGATAGTAGGCCAGCACCGCGGCCACATCGAAGACCGGATCGGCCAGCTGTGCGTATTCCCAGTCCAGCAACCACAGCCGCTCGCCGTCCAGGATATTGCCGTGCACCGGATCGCCGTGGACGATGACGCCCGGTTGTCGCTCCGCGGCCAGCGCCGCATCGGCCCGCTGGATCTTCCGCAACAGTCGCAGCACGCGGCGCGTGGTGTCGGTATCCGGTGGCTCGCGGCCACCGATGTAGCCGTGCGCAATGGACACCGGATCGAACGAGGCCACCGCCGGCGGCGGCAGCCGATGCAGCTGCGCCAGCCGCTCGCCCAGCCGCTGCAGCTGCGCCGGATCCGCATAGTCCTGCGGCGTCCAGCAGCGGCCGGGCAGGAATTCGCACACCCATGCATCGAGCGCGGCCGACTTGGCGATAATGCGCGGCGCCAGACCGGCCGCGGCGGCTACTGAATGCAGTTGCAGTTCGCGCCATCGTTCGACACCGGGACGGCGCCAGTCCGGGCCGTCCAGCCGCAGCACGAAGCGACCCTCGGCCGTATCGACGCGCCATACCTCGTTGACACTGCCACCGCGCAGCGGCTCGATGCGCAGCGGCGGCCCTTGCGCAGCGCCGGGCACCAGCGCCAGCGCCGCGGGCGGTATCAGGTGCCCTGCTGGCGGTAGCGCTTCAGCCATGCCTGAAAACCAAAGACCGCCACGATCATGTAGCAGCCGAACAGTGCTGCGGTAAATGGATGATCCTGCTGCACGAACAGGAACACGCCCAGCGCATCGGCGGCTATCCAGTACAGCCAGTTCTGCAGCACCGAACGCGCCACCAGCCAGGTGGCCAGCAGACTGATGCCGGTGCACAGCGAATCCACCAGCGGCCAGGCGGCCTGCGTTTCGGCGGCCAGCCACTGCGCACTGAGCGCACTCAGCGACACGATGATCACCGCCGCCAGCAGATGTCGCGGCCAGCGCCAGCTGTAGACCCGGCCGCCCTCGTCATGGGCATTGCGCGTCCAGCTGTACCAGCCGTAGGCCGACATCGCCACATAGTAGGCCTGCAGCGCCGACTGCATCGGCAGCTGCGCGCGCGCTGCCAGCCAGACATAGATCGATGAACTGACGGCGCCCGCCACCCAGCCCCAGCGGTTGCGCCGTGCAATCAGCACCACGTAGACCAGCCCGGCCACCACAGCCACGGCCTCGAGCAACGAGACCTGCCGCAGCGCCTGCCAGGTCTCGTTCACCGTGCGGCGGCCAGCGGCCCCAGCACCTTCATCACGAACACCGCCTTGTCGTTGTCGGCAAAGCTGCGGCGCATCTCGGCGTTGAGCAGAGGCATCAGCCGGTCGAACTCGCCGAAGATCTGCGTGCTCATGCTGTTGGTGACCACGCGCAGCCCGCCATGCGCATTGATGCGATCGATGAAGGACTGGATCGGCGGAATGTAGTCGGGGTTCAACGGATACAGGCTGATCTCGACGCCGATTTCCATATGCACCTCACTGGCCGGGCTGGTAGCGGATCGTAATGCCGAACTGTCGCGGTTCGCCACGCTGCTCATACCGCTTGAGGGGAAAGTCCGGCGGTTCATTAACGAAATAGAAGGCGTGCACCGCGTAGTCTTCGTCAAACAGGTTGCGTACCCACAGACTGGCATCCCAGGCGCTGCGCGCATAGCCGAGGCGCAGGTTCACCAGCCGGCGCGCGTCCAGCTGCTGATCGTGGCTGGCGCTGGCGTACAGCGCCGACTGCCCTTGCACATCCACACGTCCGTACCATCCGGACGGATGCCGATAGGCTGCATGCAGTGCAGCCTGCAGCCGCGGCGCATATTCCTGCTCACGCCCGGCCAGATCACGCACCGCCCCCTGCTGATCGAGGTAGCTGAATTCCAGATAGCGCGCGCGCAGCGCGCCAAGGCTGCCACCCAGCTGCCAGCGCGGCGCCGGCTGCCACTCGAGCGACGCTTCGAGACCGAAATTCTCGGCGCGTGCCGCATTGTCGGTATAGAACTGGTAGGTCAGCGGATCGAAGGGATCGGTCTGCACCGAGGTACTGACCTGCTGATCCATGCGCCGCATGTAGAACAGTGCGGCCTGCCAATTGAGTGTCGCCGCGGCATTGCCGCCCTTGCGGCCAACTTCCAGATTCCACAGGTATTCGGGACGGAACTGTCGCCGTTCGGCCGGAATCGCGGTGCCGATGTTGAAGCCGCCGGCCTTGTAGCCGCGTGACAGCGTCAGGTAGTCCAGATGCCGTTCACCGATGCGCGTCAGCGACAGATGGCCGCCCAGCATGCTGTCGGCGGGCGAAAAGTCGCTGCCGTCGCTGTCGGTATAGTCGGCATCGCGGCGTTCGCCGCGCAGCCCCATGCCCAACCACAGCTCCCTGCCCAGCTGCCAGTCCAGCTGCGCATACAGCGCCTCGTTGACAGCGCGGTAGCGGCTGTCGATCTGCCGATACAGCGCGCCGTTGTAGTGATCGATCTGCTGATTCTGCTCACGCAGTCGCTGCGCATAGGCACCCAGCAGCCAGCGCGCGCGACCGAACAGCAGATGATCGTCATCGCCGATGAAGCGCAGATCCTCGGCCAGCGTGTTGCGCTGCCGGTCGGTACGCGAGACGAAGTCGTACGGTACGCACAGCGAGGGATCGGGCACGCAGGCCGGGGTGGCCGCCCAGTAGGCGTCGTTGCCCCAGTCACCGTCAAACGAGAACACGATGTCGGAATCCGCGGCACTGGTGACGCTGCGCACTTCGCCCCAGCCGGTGGCGTAGTTGAGCCGCAACGCAGCGCCATTGGAGCGCTGCGCATCTCGGCCGGGCTGGTCCGACTGTGAAAGGCGCGAATTGTCCACCGACCAGGCGTCGTAGCCATTGTCCAGATTCACGTGCATCAGCGTCAGCTGCGCACGCAGTGCGCCGAACTGCCGCACCAGCTTGCCGCGCAGCGTGGATTCATCGAAGCCATTGGTGTCATCGCGACCGAGAAACACGTCGCGCCGGAAGCCATCGGACCGGTATTTCTGCGCCACCAGTCGCCAGCCGCCCGTCGCGCTGCCATCGCCGGCCGCCAGCGCCAGCGCGCGCGTGCCGTAGTCGCCCAATGTGGCTTCGCCCGACAGTTCCGGCTGCATGCCCGGATCGCGGGTGCGCAGCGCAATCAGGCCGGCCAGCGCATTGGCGCCATAGGCGGTGCCCTGCGGGCCGCGCAGCACTTCGATCTGCGCCACATCGAACAGCGTGGCCGGCATCGCCACGCCGGAGAAATCGATGTCATCGATCAGGAAACCCACCGAGGGATTGGGCGCACCCTGGTACTGCTCCTGCTCGCCCACGCCGCGCAGCTGGAAGTAGCGCGGCCGCGAGGTGCCGCCGGCCGCGCTGAGATCGGGCACCATGCCGAGAACGTCGGCGAAATGTTCGACGCCAGCCTCGCGGAGTGCGGTTGAATCCAGCACGGTGACACTGGCCGGCGTCTGTGCCACTGGCGCCGGACGCAGGCTGGCGCTGATGACCACCTCCGCCAGTTGCGGCTCGGCATCCTGCGCCTGTGCGAAGGCAGACAGCAACAACGCCGCGAACGGCGCACTGGATATGCAATGTTTGATCATCGACCTGCTCCCTACGCCGGTACTAGCCGGATCAGGTTCAACGGGTTCACCGCTACGCGGCATCTCAGGCCCGAAGGCCACCCCAAGGTTTGCGCGGCGGACTATAGCACCACGTCTTCGATTCTTTTATAAAAAAAGAAAATTTTACTGTCGCTGCAATGCCCGTAAGGCTTCACTGAGGCTGCGGCGAATCGCCGCGGATAACGGTAAGAAGTGCGAAGTCACGGTCAAAGGTCATCCACCGTCTCTCTCGTCTCCCGGGTGGGCCATCTTATTTTCGGAATCTGGCTCCCGGACCGTGGTTGTAGTGCTGGTGCCCGACGTTGCCGCATAGCGTTTTGGCATCGCCTGAAGCCGATCGGAAAGCTCCGCCAGCTGATCGAGCGCCTCCAATCTTTGACGCAGGCTCATGGCCTGAGCCTGCCGCAACTGTTCGCGGCGACTACCATCGAAGCTGGATTCCGGCCAATCTGCTGACTGGGTCTCTTTACTCACTGGAAGAGTTCTCCTGCAACCAGCGAAGGTGCTGGATGTCATCGAGGTCGCGCGGCCTGCCCGCTGCCTGCTTCATCTGAATCAGCGTTGGAATGGAAACGAAGCGCGTCACGACGCCCGGCAGAATCTCGCCCTGCAGCGCCTGCTCATACTCATGTGAGAAGTCGAACGGTTCGTACACGAATACATCCACCGAAGTGCCGCGATAAGCGTCGCTGAAAAAGTTGAGCACCTTCATTCCCTTCTCTTCCTGCCAACGTTCCCGTTGTTCTGGTCGGGCGAAACCCTCGGCGGTGACGGGAACGGACGGACGATAGCTAATGTCTCCGAGAGCTTTGAAAGCGCTAAGGATGTTATCGGCATCGAGCGCCAGAACGATATCGATGTCTGCGGTGAGGCGAATGTAGCCGTGTGCGTTGACGGCCAGACCACCTGCCACGACATAGCGCACCCGTGCAGCCTGCAGGGCCTTGGCGACAGCCTCAAAGGCGACAAGACGCATGCCTACTCCTGCTGTTCAAAAAAATGTCTCGTACCGTCCCTGCCGCCCATGATGCACGACCACCGTCTCAAAACACGAGACTGGCGAGTTGCACCTCCCCAGGAACTCACGCAGGTTCTCCAGCAACCGATAGACCGTCGCCCGCGAACATTCCAGTCGATCGCCCAGCTCGTCGATCGCTATGGCGGTCCTCCGACCCGCCAAAATGCGGTGCAACTGGCAAATCCGGTCGAACTTGTCCATTTCCCACCCACCCCGTCCCGGCACGCTCATTCAGACAACTCGCATAAACTACAGCCATGCCACGCGAAATACGCCTCTTTCAGGTCGATGCCTTCACCACCCGGCGTTTCACCGGCAATCCCGCCGGCGTCGTGCTGGACGCCGATGGCCTCAGCGATGCGGAGATGCAGGCGCTGGCGCGCGAACTGAACAATGGCGATACCGCCTTCGTGCTGCGTCCCGACGCGACGGATCACGATGTGCGGGTGCGTTTCTTCACGCCGCGCAAGGAAGCGGGCTTCGTCGGTCACGCGACGCTGGCGCTGCATGCGGTGTTGCGCGCGCTGGATCTGCCGCCGGCAACGCGCCAGAAGCAATCCACCGGCATCGTGCAGGTGGCCGTGGAGCCCGGCGCATCGGGATCGATCGCCATCACGCAGCCGCCGGCTGCGCTGCGCGCCGACATCGACGCGGCGCTGCTGGATGAAGCGTTGCAGGCGCTGGGCCTCAGCCGCGCCGATCTCGCCGCGGACCGCACGCCGATGATTGCGGGCGCCGGCAGCACCCGTCTGCTGCTGCCGGTGCGCGACGGCGCGGTGCTGGCAGGACTGCGCCCCGACCTGCGCAAGCTGGCCGCGCTCTCGCCCGCCATCGGTGCCGCCGGTTTTTTCATATTCACGCAACGACCTGCGATACCCGGCTGCGACACCGAAGCGCGCATGTTCTGCCCCGCGCTGGGCATCGATGAGGATCCGGTCAGCGGCAATGCGCATGGCATGCTGGGCGCGTACCTGCTGCAACAGTACGCGCTGCCCGCTACCGGCGAGGTAGTCCGCTTCCGCGGCGCGCAGGGTCATCACATGGACCGGCCCGGCCGCATCGACATTGCACTGCAGTTGCACGATGGCACGCTGCGGAGCGTGCAGATCGGCGGTCAGGCCATCGTGGTATTTGAAACCCGCATCGAACTCGACTGAGCGCCGGCGGCGGACAGCTCCGCCAGAAAACGCTCATGCCAGGCATGCACGTCGTTCCGGCGCAGCACCGCCAGCATGGCCTGATGCCGCTCGCGCCGCTCTGCCAGCGGCATGTTGAACGCCATGTCGATGGCATTGGCAATGCCGCGCGTGTCGTAGGGATTGACCTGTAACGCCGTGGTCAGCTCGCGCGCGGCACCGGCCATCGAGGACAGGATCAGCACGCCGGGATCGTCGGCATCCTGCGCCGCGACGAACTCCTTGGCGACCAGGTTCATGCCATCGCGCGCCGGCGTCACCAACCCCACCGGTGCGGCGCGCATGAAGCCGGTCACCACATCGTGCGCGAAATTGCGGTTCAGGTAGCGGATCGGGGTCCAGTCGGTGTCGGCAAAGCGGCCGTTGGTGCGCCCGGCGGCTTGTTCCAGTTCGCGCCGGATCGCCGAATAGGCCCGCACATCGGCGCGCGACAGTGGCGCGATCTGCAGGAAGGTGACGCGGTTGTGCTGATCGGGATGCATTTCCAGGAAGCGCTCATAAGCCCGGAAACGCTCGACCAGCCCCTTGCTGTAATCGAGCCGGTCGACGCCGATCATCAGCTTGCGGCCAAGGAGCCCCGCGATCATGCGCCGGCAGGCCTCGTCCTGCTGCGCCTCCATTGCCTGCTGCTGGATCACGTCCACATCGACGCCGATCGGAAACACGCCAAGTCGTGTGCGCCGACTGCCCATACTGATCTCGGTGCATTCGGCATTCAGGCACTGCGCGCCCCACAGCCGGGAAGCGGAGGCGGCGAAGGACCGCAGATCGACATCGGTCTGGAAGCCGATCAGGTCGAAGGCCAGCATGGCCTGCACCAGCTCGCCGCACACCGGCAGCGCGCGCAGCACTTCGGCGGCCGGAAAAGGCGTGTGTATGAACAGCCCCAGCGGTTGCCTGACACCGCGCTCGCGCAGCTTCTGCGCCAGCGGCAGGAAGTGATAGTCGTGCACCCAGATCAGATCATCGGCGGCCAGCCGCGGTTGCAGCTCACGTGCCACGCGCTGATTGAGCCGCTGGTAGGCCTCGTACTGCTGATCGGAGTAGTGAAAACCGTTCAGGAAGTAGTGAAACACCGGCCACAGGATGCCGTTGCAGAATCCCTGGTAATAATCGGCGTATTCGGCCGGTTCGAATTCGATGGTCACGTAGCTGATGCCATCGCGACGCACTTCCTCGGCTGGCTGGTCGGGAGCCGCGGCGTGCTCGCCATTCCAGCCGAACCACAGTCCACCGCGGCGGCGCATTGCCGCCAGCACGCCGACCACCAGTCCGCCCGGCGCAGCATTGCGACGCGGCAGCGAGACGCGGTTGGAGACCACGACCAGCCGGCTCACAGCGCGTCTTCCCAGCTCTGGCTGAGACGCAGCGCGCTGGTGATGATGCCCACCATGCTGTAGGTCTGCGGAAAGTTGCCCCACAGTTCCCCGCTGCGCGGATCGATGTCCTCGGACAGCAGACCCAGCGCGGTGCGCCGCGCCAGCAACCGCTCGAACACCTCGCGGGCCTGCGCACGACGGCCGATCGCCGCCAGCGCATTGACGTACCAGAACGCACAGACCACGAAGGCCACCTCGGGCCGGCCGAAGTCGTCGGCATAGCGATAGCGATACAGCAGATCGCCATCGGCCAGATCGCGACCGATGGCCGTGACGGTGGCCGCAAAGCGCGGATCGTCGGCGCTCACCAGCCCCAGCTCGTGCAGCAGCAACATCGAGGCATCGAGCTCATCGCCATCCAGCGTGGCGCTGAAGGCCTGACGCTGCTCATTCCATGCGCGCTTCAGAATGACCTGACGCATGGCATCGGCGCTGCTCTGCCAGTACGTGGCACGCTCGCCGAGCCCCAGGCGGCGCGCGATACGTGCCAGACGGTCGCAGCCGGCCCACGACACCGCCGACGAAAAGGTGTGCACATGCTGGCTGTTGCGCAGCTCCCAGGGGCCGGCATCCACCTGATCGTAGACACGCCGCGCCATCTCGCCGAATTTCTCCAGCCGCTGGAACAGCGCCAGATCGCCGCCGCTGACCAGACGCTGGTCGAAGAACAGCTGCGTCGAAGCCAGGATCACCGAGCCGTACACATCGTGCTGGGTCTGGATGGCGGCCAGGTTCCCCACCCGCACCGGGCCGTTGCCGCGGAAACCGTCCAGCGAATCCAGCAGTTTCTCGTCCAGCTGCGATTCGCCGCTGATGCCGTACAGCGGCTGCAGCGCGCCGACGCTGGAGTGCGCCGCAGTGTGATCGATGAAGTGCAGGTAGGCTTCCATCGTGCGCGTGGCGCCAAGGCGGTTCAGCGCCTGGATCACGAAGTAGCTGTCGCGCAGCCAGCAGTAGCGATAGTCCCAGGTGCGCGTGGAACCCGGGCTTTCCGGAATCGAGGTGGTCAGCGCCGCCAGCACCGCGCCGGTGTCTTCGAAGGTGCACAGCTTGAGCGTGATGGCGGCACGGATCACCGCCTGCTGCCACTCGAACGGAATCGCCAGCGTACGCACCCAGTCCTGCCAGTAGTCGCGGGTCTGTTCGAGAAAGCTGCGCGCCAGCACCGGCACGGATTCGGCGATGGTGTCGTCGGGACCCAGCAGATAGACCTGCGCGCCTTCCAGCGGACGTGGCCGCTGTTCGGTCAGCACGGTGATCGAGGCATCGGTGGTGACGCGGAATTTCAGCTCGCCGTGTTCGAAGCGCAGGTGATGGCTGCCGGCCTGACCACGCGGCTGCTGGCTGCCGTAGCCGGCCGATGGTTGCAACCGCGTGCTGATGACGGGCTTGCCGTGCAGCGGCTCGACAATGCGCACCAGCATCATCGGCCGGAACACGCGACCATGGCCGCGGAAGCGCGGACAGAAATCGGTGATGCGCACCGCGTTGCCATGCGCGTCATACAGCAGGGTTTCGACGATGGCGGTGTTGTGCACATAGTGCTGTTCACTGCGCACCAGGTCCGTCAGCTCGATGGCGAATACGCCCTGCTCCGCCGCGCCGCCATCGCGTCTCAGCAGCGCCGAGAACACCGGGTCGCCGTCGGGCCGCGGCAGACAGCACCAGACGATGCAGCCGCGCCCGTCAATCAGCGCGGCAATCTGGCAATTGCCGATCACCGCCAGTTCCAGCGACGGGGTCTCGTTCACCGCGCCGCGCTCCAGGCGCGCCACAGCGCGTCCAGCCAGCCGCGCACGGCAGCCGGCCCCGACAGATGCCAGCGTGCCGAGACGCGGCTGCCCACCGCGACGTCGATGCCGTCATGGCGGCGCACCGCGGCGAAGCCATCGAAGTCGGTGACATCGTCGCCCACATACACCGGCCGCCGTCCCGCAAACGGCGGCTCGCGCAGGAAGGCCTCGACGGCGGTGGCCTTGCTGCTGCGGGCAGGCTTCAGCTCCAGCACCAGATCGCCTTCCAGCAATTCGAAGTCCGGCGCCAGATCGCGCGCCACGCGGCACATCGCACTGCGCACCCGGCTCTGCGTCTGTGGCGCGCAGCGGTAGTGCAGCGCCAGCGCGAGGCCCTTGTCCTCCAGCAGCAGTCCGGGATGCGCGGTCAGCAATTCCTGCAGCGAGTCGCGCGCCTCGGCCAGCGGAGCGCGCGACAGCAAGGGGCTATGCATCACCCCTGCCGCATCGCGCCGTTCATGGCCATGCAATCCCGCCACCGGCAGTATCAGTGGTGCAAACAGCTGGTCCAGCCGCTGGATGCTGCGTCCGCTGACCAGTGCCAGCGCACCATCCAGCGCGCCGCGCACGTGATCCAGCAGACGCAGCAGCGAGGGTTCCACCTGCACCTGGTCAGGCGTGACCGCCAGCTCCAGCAGCGTGCCGTCCACATCCAGGAACAGGCAGACCTCGCCCGATACCAGCGCCAGCGAGTCGCCCGGCAGGATTGCCGGCTGGTCACCGGCGAACAGACTGTTCATGTAAAAGGTTTAATACATGCAACTATTGCATGCCGTCAATCGGAACCGTCCTACCACTGGCAAGCCCCTCACTGCGCGCCTAGAATGCCGGCGCATGCCGGCGAACAAGCAACGGGGTGGTACGCAGCGATCGCAGCTGGAGCGTTCGGCGCTGCTGACCACGCGAGCACTGGTGGATCGCATGCGCGCGCTGTACCGCGAACTGGAACGGCGTACCGGTGCGCCGGTGGCCATGCATCGCGCGCTGGCCTGCATCGAGGCCGAACCAGGTCTGACCGCTTCGCAGCTGGCACAGCGGCTGGGCATGCAGCGGCCGGCGGTCAGCCATCTGCTGCGCGCACTGACACAGCGGCGCTGGATCGAGCGCGCGCGCAGCGATGACGATCAGCGTTCGGTGCAATTGCGCGTGACGCGCGGCGGCCGCGACATGCTGGGCGCCACCGTCGGCCAGGTGGCCGGCACGCTGCAGCGTGCGGTGCGCCGGCTGGATAACACGCGTCTGCGGCAGCTGCAGGGTGCACTGGGCGCGCTGCTTGAGCTGCTGCCCGAAGCGCCGCCGGCAGCCCGCAGGGCCAGGAAAGATAAAGCATAAGGCACGCGGATCGGCTCGGAGATCTTCATAAAATGCGGGAGCAGGCGACCATGGGGCGCGTAATGAAATGGGTGGGAATCGTGACAGCCATCCTGTCGCTGATCGCGGGTGTACGTGAAGTCAGCTCTCTCATTGCCGATTCCGAGGAGCATGCGCGGAACATCGATGAGCTGCACGCCGTCGGCACTTCGCAGCAGACGGCCGGCGATTATGCGCAGGCGTGGTCAACGTTCGAGCAGGCACTGACGAGTTCCGAAGAAGACAACCTGCTCGCGAAGCTCCGCGGCCGTCCCGGGCAACGGCGTGCAGCATTGCGGCAAGCGCAGGAAGACCTCGCGATGGCGTGGCTGGACAACATGCACCTCAGCGGCGAAGACCAGACCTTCAGCAGTATCGTGGATAAGCTGATTCCGGTTTTACTTCGCGACCTGCCGCAAGCAACCGCCACCCGCCGCGGCGACCTGCTGGCGCACATCGGCTGGGGATATTTCCTGAAAACGCGCGATGGCAACAGCCAGTTCGATCCGCCGAAATGGTATCAGCAGTCGCTCGAAGCCGACCCGGCCAATCCTTACGGCCATGCTTATTGGGGCCACTGGAAAACCTGGAATCGCCAGTCATTCGACGATGCGATGAAGGACTTCGCGGCGGCGCTTGCCACGGGCAGAGCGACTGCCACCGTTCGCACCTTGCAGTTGTCGGCCTTGACCAACTTGCGTGACAACCCGCAAGGCGAAGCCGAACTGGTGCGCGTGCTCAACGACATGAACGCCAGGAACGAAGCCGTCGGCGATCGCATTCGCAGCGAGCTGCGCTCGAACTACGAATCTGCGGTGCATGACGAAGAGCGCTTCAACAAGCTGATTGCCGCTGTTCCCGCGAAGGAGCAGCTGGCAACGATGACCAGGTTTTTCGGCGAGCCGGATGAGAAAATGACGGCGCCACTGTTGATTACTTACGCGACGCTGCAGGAGAGTTCAGGTTTCTCGCAACCCGCATTGCAGACATGGCGCAGCGCCCGTGAACGCCTGAAGCTCTCGGGGACAAGAAGCGAATCGATAACGAAGCGCGTTGATGCGGCGATCAAGCGGCTGTCGCGGTGCGCCAGTGCCCATTGGGCGTGCTCGGCCAAGCAGGCGTGGCCCAGCGAGTTCAGGATTGCGAGCTTATCCGCTTTCGATCGCGCCGAGCGCAGCATAGCGGTATTGAGATCCGGTTAGTGTCCGGGCACCAGCCGCTGCAGGGCATTGCCCTGGCTGCGCACCGGCCGGTCCTGCACGGCGCGGATCACTGCATTGGGCAGCGCGGTTTCATCCCAGCCTGCGTCGCTCCGGTCGGCGGCATGCAGCACCGCCAGATCCAGTGACGGCGCCAGCCACAATCGCCAGCGGTCACGGCCACGCAGATAGAACACATCGCTTTCGGCAAAGGGCTCGGCGCCGCTGGCAGCGCTGGCCAGATGCACGCCCAGGCCAAGGCGCCGCTCGGTCAGCAGCGGCTGGCGCATGCGTGCCACCCACCCGCCCGGCAATATGGCTTCGCCTTCAAAGCGGCCGTCATCGAGCAACAGTATCGCGACACGCATCCAGTCGCTGATGCGCGCCTCCAGACAGCAGCCCGCGCTGACCGCCGCACCCGGTCGCTGCAACCGGAAGCTGGCATTGGCCGCGTTCAACGGTCGCCACAGTCGTGTCGAAAGATATTCCTCGTAGGGCAGTTCGGCTTCACTGGCCAGCGCAGCCGCCAGCCGTTCGGGCTCGAAATCCTCCAGCGTCGCGGCACGCATCAAGCCTTCGGTAATGGCGACGCCGATGCTCATCGCCACCAGCGTGGCGGCGAAGGCGCCAGAATCAGCGCGCGTTTCTCTGTCATCGCCGGCTGCATACGACTCGGCAACCAGATGGCCATGCCGCAATACCAGGAAGGCCTGCGCGCCATCCTGCATGGCGCGGGTCACCACCTCATCCAGTGCCGCCGGAACGAAATTTTCCTCAGTCGCCGTAGCGCGCGGCAAACCACCGCCATCGCCACCCTGCACCAGCAGCTCAACGGGCGGCGGCGCAGATGGAGGCTGGCGCAGCACAAACCAGCTTGCCGCCGTGACCAGCAGCACTATCAGCACCGCCGCGAACAGCGGGCCGCGTTTCATCGCTGCCGCTGCCCACGCATGCGGCGCGGGCCGCAATACACCGCCGCGCCACCGCGCAGCTGCAGTTCATGCGTGGCCGTGGCCGGCCATTCATCGCGATGATGCGTGGTCAGCACGACGGTAGTACCGGCAGCCACCGCGGCGTCGATGCGCTGCCGCAGCTGATGGCGGGTGGCGAGGTCAAGTCCGGTGTAGGGCTCATCGAGCAGCAGAATATCAGGACGACCCAGCAGCGCGCGCGCGAACAACACCCGACGGGTCTGCCCGTAGGACAGCGTACGCAGCGGCCGTGACGCCAGTGCGCGCGCGCCGACCGCGGCCAGCGCGGCACGGGCATGACGCCGTTCGGCAGCGCTGGGCGTTTGATCCAGACCGATGCTGCTGTGCAAGCCCGACACCACCACTTCTTCTGCCGTCAGATACAGCGGATGCGTGGTCTGCAGCTCGGGCGCGATCAGACCGACGCGACGCTTGAAGTCGCTGATCGGAATGCCGGGCTCGATGCCGCGACGACGCAGCTGCCCCTGGCTGGCCACGCCCAGATCGCCGTACAGCGCGCGAATCAGCGTGGACTTGCCGCTGCCATTGGGCCCGTGCACCACCCAGCACTGATGTGACTCCACTTCGAAGCTGAGACGACGCAGCACCACGCGCCCATCCAGCCACACCCAGGCATTGCGCAGGCTGAGCAGCGCTGTGGTATCCGCGCTCCGCAGCTTGCGGCGCGGCCGCGCCAGGCGTTGCGCAGGCACCGGCATTTCAGCTGGCCCCTGCAGTCTGCGTCGACGCGCGGCGCTCAGTGCGCCGCTCCAGACAATACGCCCGTTCTCAATCTGCGCCAGGTGGGTGGTATCCGGCGGAATATCGGCGGCGCGATGCGTGGTCAGCACCCAGGGGAGCCTGCGCCGGCTGATGCGATGGATCACATCGAGGGCCAGCTGCCGGTTGTCCTGGTCAAGGCCATTCAGCAGCTCATCCATCAGCAAGAGTCCGGGCCGCCACGCCAGCGCGCGCGCCAGCAACACCAGCCGACGCTGTCCATACGACAACTGCAGGAAGCGGCGCCCGGCCAGCTGCGCAATGCCCAGCGACTGCAGCAGGCGCATGACCTTGGCGCGATCCTCCGCAGTCAGGCGTTGCAGCGGAATGTCGCTGCGATGCAGACCGGTGCCCACCACCGCGCGCACGCGATGGTTCCACTCGTAGTGTTCGTAACGATCCTGGCGTTCGGCGCCCAGATAGGCAATGTGTTCCTTGACGCCGTAAGGTTCATCAAAATGCTGGCTGGCCCAATCGTAGCGACGCAGCGTGCGCGGCGCCGGCGTGGGCCAGACATCGCCGGCCAGGAGCTTGAGCAGCTGCGTCTTGCCGGCGCCATTGCCACCCAGCAACACCCAACGCTGGCCGGGCTCGATGCGCCAGCTGACGTCATGCAGCACACGACGACCGGCCAGACGCAGCCCCACATGTGCGAGCTGCACAGTCACCTGTCTGGAAGTGGACAAGATGAAACCCGATCAGGAAAACGAGGCGCGCATCATAGCCGCGCGCGCTGTTTGTCGTCAGGCCGCCGTGTGCGCCGAGATCACGGCAAGCAGCTCGCGCGAGACACGCTCGTCGATCTCGGCGGCATGCGACAGCTGTACCGGGTAACGCACGATGGCATCCACGCTGGACGCCGAAAAGCGCAGCTGCACCGACGGCGCCGGATCGCCGGGCTCCCGTGACGAGGCCGCCTTCTGGATCTCGCGGGTCTGCCGCGCGATGTCCTCGCGATAGTCGGCGCTGACGCGCGTCACCGCCTGCACCATCTCCTCCTTGAGCGCGGTGTAGTCGGCGCCGGCCGGCAGATTGAATATGACTTCGCGCCACGCGAGGTCGACACCGGGCATCTGTTTGAACAGACCACCCGCGGCCTGGAAGATGATGGAGTTGGCAAACGCGACCACGCGGCCGGTCGGACTCATGGAGCCGTCGCCCGACAACTCCATCAGGTGCATGCGCACCAGTCCCATCTCGATGACCTCGCCAGTCACGCTGCCGACCTGTACGCGATCGCCGACGCGGATGCCGTATTTGCCGATCAGGAAGAAATATCCGACGAACGAAATCAGCACGCTCTGCATCGCCACCGCCAGGCCAGCGGTGATCAGGCCGGCGAACGTCGCCAGCGAGCCGATCTCGGTGGTGAAGGTCGCTGCCACGATCACCACCACCACCGTCCACCCGACGATCTTCTGCAGCAACAGCAGCCGCGAACGCCGCCGTGGCTCGTGGACATAGCGATATACCGCGCGACGCCACAGCTGTCCCAGCACGAACACCACCGCCAGCAGGCCCGCGAACAGCGCGACCCGCAATCCCAGCGCTTCGAGCGCATCCCGATACTGCTTGCGCGCCGCGTCGCGCCAGTTGGCCAGGTTATTCCGGTACTGATCGAACAGTACGCCCGCCTTGCTCAACGGCGTCGCGATCGAGGAGGTCTGCTGGAACAGCCAGGCCAGCGTGTCGTACTGGTCGCGCATGCCGCGCAGGCTCGCGCCCTTGGCGCTCTCGGCCTCGGCTGCGAGTGCATCGCCCCGATCCGAAAGCCGCTTCAACTGTTCGAGCGGCGGCGTGCGGATCTCCGTGAAGGTCTGCTGCACTTCGGCCGTGCGCTGATCGATCTGCTCGATCGTACGTGCCTTGGCGGCAAGCCTGAACACCGTCGCCGCCAGGTCCCAGATGCCGAACCGGCTGAGCGGCGCACTCATGGCTACCCTGGCCGGGTCGGATTCCGTCATTGCGGCCGCGGGCATCGCTGCAGCAGTCATGTCCGCAGCACCGCTGGCAGCCGGGATGGACGCCGCAATCGCATCGATGTGCGCCTTGAGGGCATTCGCGCCAAAACCGGTGGTGTCGGTGTCGCCGGCGAAACGCGTCATGTTCAACAGCATGTTGCGCCGCGCGTTTACCAGGTCCAGCTGTGCCTCCAGCAAGGCAATCCGCGACTGCGCACCCGGGAGCTGTCGGCGGGCCGCTGCGATCTCTGCCTGGATCGAGGCCTTCTGCTCGTCCAGCTTTTGACGCGACCGGTTCAGGGACTGCACCGATCCTGCATCTTCCGCCTCTTTCTGCAGACTGGCATCGCTGCTGAGCAGTTCGGCGTTGGCGCGCGCGATCTCGAAAGCCAGCGCCACGACCTTGTCGGCCGTCTGCCGGTTCGCGTAAAGGATCAGCAGATCGCTGGGCTGCGTTGCGGCCTGTTGCTGAACGCCGAGGGTGCGGTACCAATCGACGGTCTCATCGAGAATCTGCACCACTTGATCGCCGGTCATCACCGCGCGCGCATCCGGTGCATCGGCAGCGCGAGCCGCGAGCGCTGCGATGCCCATCAGGACCACTGTTGCGATTCTTGCGTGCATGAGAAGGCATTCTATATAAAACCTGCGACGCGCCGGCCAATACGGGAAGGAAAGCGCCGCGGTGATCGGTCGGACAGTCCCCCGATCCGCTACTGCGCTTGCGTCGCCTCGATCAGCCGCCGCAGTTCCGGCACGCAGGAGCCGCAGTTGGTGCCGGCGCGCAGCTTCTCGCCCAGCTGCCGCGTGTCGCCGCAGCCGCCTAGAATGGCCTTGACCAGCGTATTGCGTCCGACGCCGAAGCAGGCACAGATCACCTCGCCGGTATCCGCCGCCGGATCCAGCGGGCGGCCGGCCAGCAGGCTGGCGCGATCGATGTCAGCCAGCGCGGTCTTGCCGAACAGCGAAGCCAGCCAGCTGCGCGAGGGCAGTTCCGGATGCGGCGCGATGCACAGACAGGCCTCGATGCGCCCCTCCACCAGCCAGGCGCCGCGGAACAGTCCGGCATGTGGATCCTCGTATTCGAGCCAGTCGGCATCGTCGGGCACCCCCAACAACATCCGCGCGCGCGCGCTCCAGCTGGCGGGCACACGACGTCCGGCCAGCTCATAGCGCACCGAGCCGGCATCGGCAGCGCGCGACCACCAGCTGGTCTCGCGCAGATCCATCTGCCTTCGCGTCACCGCAAAGCCGTACCAGGCCACGAAGAAGGGCTCCACGCGCGCCGGCGTGTGTTTGAACTCGGGTTCGCCCGACACCGGATCCACCACCGGATTGACCAGTGCGCCGACGCGCGCATCCGAGGCCTGCACGTCATTCCAGTGGATGGGCACGAATGCCTCACCGCGCCGCATCTCGCCGCTGGTGCGGAGCCGCCCCACCATGCGGCCCCAGCGTGTGGCCACGCGCACCAGCGTCTGCGGGCGCAGACCCAGCGCCAGCGCATCCTGCGGATGCAGATCGACATAGGGCTCGGCCAGATGTCCATTGAGCGTTGGCGCCAGCGTGGTGCGCGTCATCGTGTGCCATCGATCGCGGATGCGGCCGGTGTTCAGCACCAGCGGAAATTCCTCGTCGCGTGGCTTCGCCGGAGCGCGTGGCGTGGTGGCAATGAAGCGCGCACGGCCATCACCATGCATGAAGCGGCCATCGCCGAACAACCGCGGCGTGCCGTGCAGCGATGCGCGCACCGGCCATTGCAGCGGCGTCAGCGCGTCATAGTCGTCTGACGTCAACGCACCCAGCGGCGCAATGTCGAACATGCGCCGCCCGTCATTGCCCTCACCCGACAGCCGCGCATGCTCGGTGAAGATCTGCGCGGCATTCTTGTAATCGAATCCGGCGAAGCCCATGCGCTGCGCCACCTGGCTGATGATCCACCAGTCCGGCCGCGCGGCGCCCGACAGTGGCAGGAAGGCACGCTGACGCGAGATATGCCGGTCCGAGTTGGTGACGGTGCCGTCCTTCTCGCCCCAGCCGGCAGCCGGCAGCAGCACATGTGCCAGCCGGTTGGTATCGGTGTCACGCACGCAATCGGAGACCACCACCAGTTCGCAGCGGCGCAGCGCGGCACGCGCACGATCGGCGTTCGGCAGGCTGACCACCGGATTGGTGGCCATGATCCACACCGCGCGGATACGGCCATCGTGGATGGCCTCGAACATGTCCACGGCCTTCAGTCCCTGCCGGGCGGCGATGGTCGGGCTGTCCCAGAACCTCTGCACCAGCTCGCGCTGTGCGGTGTTCTCGATGTCCATGTGTGCGGCCAGCATATTGGCCATGCCGCCCACCTCGCGCCCGCCCATGGCATTGGGCTGCCCGGTGATCGAGAACGGTCCCATGCCGGGCCGGCCGATGCGGCCGGTCAGCAGATGGCAGTTGATGATGGCGTTGGCCTTGTCGGTGCCGCTGCTGGATTGATTGACGCCCTGCGAGAAAGCAGAGATGACACGCTCGTGAGCCGCAAACAGCTGATAGAAATTCAGCAGCGCTTCCGGTTCCACGCCACAGCGGCGCGCGACGGACTCAATATCGCCGGCGGTGTTGTCGGCCACCAGCAGCGCGCGCGGCAGCCCGCTGGTGTGCGCATCGACGAAGCGCGCATCGGTGTGGCCGTGCCGGGACAGCCAGGCCAGCAGCCCGTTGAACAGCCAGACATCGGTACCGGGCCGCAGCGGCAGATGCAGATCGGCCAGCTCCGCGGTAGCGGTGCGGCGCGGATCGATGACCACGATTTTCATCGATGGCCGCGCCTCGCGCGCCTTCAGCATGCGCTGGTACAGCACTGGATGGCACCAGGCGGTGTTGGAGCCCACCAGCACCAGCAGATCGGCCAGATCCAGATCCTCGTAGCACACCGGCACCAGGTCCTCGCCGAAGGCTCGCTTGTGCGCAGCCACCGCCGATGACATGCACAGCCGCGAGTTGGTGTCGATGTTGGCGCTGCCGATGTAACCCTTCATCAGCTTGTTGGCGACGTAGTAGTCCTCGGTGAGCAGCTGGCCCGACACATAGAAGGCCACCGAGTCCGGTCCGTGCTGCGCGATGATGTCGCTGAAGCGACGCGCCACATGTTCCAGCGCCGCATTCCATTCGACGGTGTGACCGTCGATCTCCGGTTGCAGCAGCCGTGTGTCCTGTCCCAGCGTCTGCGCCAGCGTCGATCCCTTGGAACACAGCGCACCGCGATTGGCCGGATGCACCGGATCACCTTCGATGTCGAAGCCGCCGTCGACACGTGCGCGTGCCAGCACACCGCAGCCCACACCGCAGTAGGGACAGGTGCTGCGGACCGGAGCGGTCACGGACTGCTCTGGCACTCAGCCTCGCCGAACAGCAGCCGGTCGCGCAACAGGCGGATGTCGCGCTGTTCGTTGATCAGGTCGAAATACCAGCGGCCATCGCGCGTGTCGCCATACAGCACGGCGCCGCGCACGCGGTTGTCTTCGACCACCAGCCGCTTGTAGATGCCGCGGCGCGCGTCGCGCAGCACCAGCATTTCGCTGCGTTCGTTGCCGAGATAGTCGCCCGCCGAGAACACATCGACGCCGGAGATCTTCAGCTGTGTCGACAGGCGCGAACCGGGATAGCGCGCCACGCCATGGCCGGCCAGCTGCTGGCCGCATACCTGCGCCTGCTCCAGCAGCGGCGCCACCAGACCGAAGGTCGCATTGCGATGCTGCACGCACTCGCCCACCGCGTAGATGGCCGGATCGAAGGTCTGCAGCGTGTCGTCGACCAGGATGCCGCGATCGCAGCGCACGCCGGCAGCGCGCGCCAGTTCGATGTTGGGCTTCACGCCCACAGCCATTACCACCAGATCCGCAGCCAGCACGTTGCCATCGGCCAGTTGCACGCCAGTGACGCGCTCATCGCCGAGAATGGCGGTAGTGCGCGCCGGCAGCACGAACTTCAATCCGCGGCCTTCGAGCTCGGCACGCAACAGCTGCGCCGCGTGTGCGTCGAGCTGGCGATTCATCACATGCTCCGCCACATCCACCACGGTCACGTCCATGCCCTGGCGCGCCAGTCCGTTGCCGGCCTCCAGCCCCAGCAGTCCGCCGCCGATGATCACGGCACGTCGATGCGTGCGCGCCGCCACCAGCATGGCGTCCACGTCGGCCACATCGCGGAAGCCCAGTACGCCCGGCAATGTTGCGCCCGGCACGTTCAGCATCACCGGCAAACCGCCGGTGGCGATCAACAAACGGTCGTAAGGAACCTCGATGCCACGCGCCGAGTGCACGCGACGTTGCACGCGATCGATGGCCACCACGGCATCGCCCTCGTGCAGGTCGATGCCCTGCTGGCGATACCACTCGGGCGGATGCGTGATGATCTCTTCCAGCTTCTTTTCGCCGGCCAGCAGCGGCGAGAGCAGCACGCGGTTGTAGCTGCCGCGCATTTCGGCCCCGAACACCGTGATCTGGAAACCATGTGACGCGCGCGCCAGCACCTCTTCGATGGTGCGCATCGCGGCCACGCCGCTGCCGATCACCACCAGTTTCTGTTTCGGTCGCGCGCGGTGCTGGACCTGCAGTTTCACCCACACCGCACCGTCGGCGATGCGCGTCAGATGCACCGGCACCCACAGCTGGGCATCTTCCAGACAGCGGCCGGTCACCAGGCTGTAGTGCTGCTTGTAGATGGGCGATGCCACCACCAGTTCACCGCCGAGATCGCCGACAATGCCGCGCGAGAGCACATTGGCGCCGCTGGCCGGATCGCGATTGCCGATGGCGTAGGCGGCGCCGGCCACGCGGAATACCGCCACCTGCACGCCGTCCAGCAGCGCACCGACACCGCTGTACTCGATGATGTCGTCCAGCGCGCAGACGCGCTGCCAGCCACTCGGCGCACTCACGAGGCCACCGCCTGCGCTTGGCGCTCGGCCGGCAGCGCCGGCCGGATCTGGCCGCGCTCCATCACGAACATCACATTGTCGTCGCCATGTTCGCTGTTGACGAACTGGCGGAAGCGGTTGAGCGTCGCGGGATCCTCGATGGCGTGCTTCCACTCGCATTCATAGCTGTCGACCACCCGCTGCATGTCTGCTTCCAGCTCGGCGGAAATACCCAGACTGTCGGCGCACACCACCTGCTTCAGGTAGTCGAGACCGCCCTCGAGGTTGTCGCGCCACACCGAGGTGCGCTGCAGGCGGTCGGCGGTGCGGATGTAGAACATCAGCAACCGGTCGATGTAGCGGATCAGGGTGGGCTCATCCAGATCGGAGGCCAGCAACTCGGCATGCCGCGGCTTCATGCCGCCGTTGCCGCAGACGTACAGGTTCCAGCCCTTCTCGGTGGCGATGACGCCGATGTCCTTGCTCTGCGCTTCGGCGCATTCGCGCGTGCAGCCCGACACCGCGAACTTCAGCTTGTGCGGCGCGCGCAGACCCTTGTAGCGATGCTCGATGCGCAACGCCAGGCCGACGCTGTCCTGCACGCCATAACGGCACCAGGTGGAGCCCACGCAGCTCTTCACGGTGCGCACCGCCTTGCCATAGGCATGGCCCGATTCGAAGCCGGCATCCACCAGTTCGCGCCAGATCTGCGGCAGCTGGTTCAGCTGCGCGCCAAACATGTCGATGCGCTGCCCACCGGTTATCTTGGTGTACAGACCGTATTTCGCCGCAGTCTGGCCAATACTGATCAGCTGCTGCGGCGAGATCTCGCCGCCCGCCACCCGCGGCACCACCGAGTAAGTGCCGTCCTTCTGGATGTTGGCCAGGAAGTAATCGTTGCTGTCCTGCAGGGCGGCACGCTCGCGACCCAGCACGAATTCATTCCAGCAGGAGGCCAGAATCGAGGCCACCGCCGGCTTGCAGATGTCGCAGCCCAGGCCGCGGCCGTGCTTTTCCAGCGCCGCATCGAAGCTGCGCAGCTCACCCACCTTGATCAGGTGAAACAGCTGCTGGCGTGAATAGGCGAAGTGCTCGCACAGGTTGTTGTTCACCGCCACGCCGCGCCGTGCCAGTTCGGCCTTCATCAGTTGCGTGGCCAGCGTGGCGCAGCCGCCGCAGGAGGTGGCGCACTTGGTGGCCTTCTTCAGCGCGCCGATGGTGGTGCAGCCGCCAGCCACTGCGGCGCAGATGTCGCCCTTGCTGACATTGTTGCAGGAGCAGACCTGCGCGCTGTCCGGCAGCGCCGCGACGCCCAGCGCCGCCGGCTGCTCGCCGCCACTGGCACGCGGCAGTATCAGCTGTTCGGGATTGGCCGGCAGCGGCAGACCGTTCTGCATCAGCTGCAGCAGCGTGCCGTAGTCGTCGGCATCACCGATCAATACGCCGCCGATCAAGGTCTTGCCATCGGCGCTCAGCACCAGCTTCTTGTAGATCTGTGACTGTTCATTGACATAGCTGCAAGCGCGCGCTCCTTGAGTGGCGCCATGCGCATCGCCGAGCGAGGCCACGTCCACGCCCATCAGCTTCAGCTTGGTGCTCATGTCGGCGCCCGTGAACGAGGTGCCTTCATCGCCCTGCAACTGTTTCGCCGCGATGGTCGCCATCTGATAGCCAGGCGCCACCAGACCGAAGATCTTGCCGTTCCACAGCGCGCATTCACCAATCGCGAAGATGTCGGGATCGGAGGTGCGGCAGGCATTGTCGATGACGATGCCGCCGCGCGGCCCCACCTCCAGCTGCGCCTCGCGCGCCAGTTCGTCGCGCGGACGGATGCCGGCCGAGTACACCACCACGTCGGTGTGCAGCTCGCTGCCGTCGGCAAACTTCAGGCAGTGCCGCGCATCGGTGCCATCGACAATGGCCGTGGTGTTCTTGCCGGTATGGATGCCCACACCCAGTTCGGCAATGCGCGAACGCAGCACGCGGCCGCCGGCATCGTCGATCTGCACTGCCATCAGGCGCGGCGCGAATTCCACCACCTCGGTGGCCAGCCCCAGATCGTGCAGGGCCTTGGCCGCTTCCAGTCCCAGCAATCCGCCGCCGATCACCACGCCGCGCTTGGCGCGCGTGCCGGCCTCGCGGATGGCTTCCAGGTCTTCGATGGTGCGATAGACAAAGCAGTCCGGGCGATCGTTGCCCGGGATTGAAGGTACGAAGGCATAGGAGCCGGTGGCCAGCACCAGCCGGTCATAGGGCAGCTCGCGGCCCGAGGCGGTGCGCACACAGTGCGTCGCACGATCGATGGACACGGCGCGGTCGCCCAGCAGCAGCTCGATGCCGTGCTGCGTGAAGAAGGCACGCTGTACCAGCGCCAACTCGTCGGCGCCGCGGCTGAAGAATGAAGTCAGCTGCACGCGATCGTAGGCGGGACGCGGCTCTTCACCGATCACGGTGATCGCATAGCGGCCCGGTGCCTCGGCCACCAGTTTTTCCAGCAGACGTTGGCCCACCATGCCGTTGCCAACCACTACCAGACGACTCTTGCCTGTCATGCGTTCTGAGCCTCAAAAAAAAAGCCGCCGAACATGCCCGCCCCGGTTGCCCTCGCATCGGGCACTCGGTGGCGCATCATTCGGCGGCGTTGCCTGCTTGGTACGAAGCAATCAGTGTGCCAGCTTTGGATGCTCCAAGTTCTTGATAATGAAGCGGTGGGAGTACTGCTATGCCCCAGTCTGGGGCATCGCGTCGAAGGGTTGCCCATCAAACAGGCATTCCTCCCTGCTGGTCGCCGGGATGTCCCAGCCCAGCGTGATGGCAGCCTGTCGCGCCAAAACGCCATCGAAGCAGGCAGCGGCTGCGGCTTCGGCACCGTCGGCCGCCGCGCACTGCCGCCAGCGAAGCATCTGCCGGTAGTACCACACTGCATGCGCGGCGCGCGGCAGCGCGGCAGCGCGTGAAAAGCCGAGAAAGTCAGGAACCATCGTCGCCTGCGCTCCCGGCACCAGATGCATGCGGCCAGACAGGTTCTCATACAGCAGCTCGGCCGGGACGCCCACATAACGCGGACCCGCCAGCAATGCCGCCAGCTCACGATGATTGCCCGCTTCATCGCACCATTCGGATGCACGCAGCACTGCGCGCACCAGCGCCAGTGCGTTCTCCGGCTGGGCCTCCGCCCAGTCACGGCGCATGCCCAGCACCTTTTCGGAGGGCTGGCGCCAGAGGTGAGAGGCGGTGGTGACGACGCAGCCGGCACCGGCAGCCACCGCCACGGCGCTCCACGGCGCGCCAACGCAGAAGCCGTCAATCTGCCCGGAGCGCAGCGCGTCCACCACCAGTGGCGGCGGCAACACCACCAGCTGCACATCCTGATCCGGGTCGATCCCGCAGGCAGCAAACCAGTAGCGCAATTCGATCATGTGGCAAGAGAACGGATACACCGCGGCGAATACCGGCGGCGCGGCGCCGCGGCGCCGACGCTCGGCGATGGCATGCCGCAGGGCCGCGCCCTGCACAACGGGATCCAGCGCAGGTTCACCGCCGCCACCACCCGCTACCGTGTTCATTTCGGCATACAGCGCAACACTGACGGAAATGGCGTTGCCACCCTGCCCGAGCGCAGCCGCCGCCAGCATGGGCACGCGCAGCTGGCCAGCGCCGAGCGTGGCCGCCACAGTCATCGGCCCGAGCAGATGCGCAGCCTGGAACTGTCCGACGATCAGCCGGTCACGGATGTTGGCCCACGAGGTCTCGCGCAGCAGCCGCAGATCGATGCCTTCCTGGGCCGCAAACCCGCACTCGGCCGCCGCCACCAGCACAGCGCAATCGAGCAAGGGCATGAAACCTGCGACTATGCGTTGCGCGCTCATGCGTCTCTCCTGCTCATTTGCCGAACAGCCTGGCCGCCGTGATGACGCTCTGCGCCACTTCGCCCAGGCGCAGGTTGTTCTCCATGGCGGACTTGCGCAGCAGCTCGTAGGCCTGCGCCTCATCGATGTGACGCTGCTTCATGATGATGCCCTTGGCGCGATCGACGAGCTTGCGGTCCTCGAGCGCCTGCTTGGTCCGGTCCAGTTCATCCTGCAGCTTGCTGAATGCGTTGAAGCGGCTGATGCACAGGTCCAGCACGCTCTTGACGCGCTCCTTGCGCAGACCATCGACGACATAGGCGCCAACGCCCGATTCCACGGCCGCGGCAATCGACGCGGCATCGGCGCTGTCGACGAACATCGCCACCGGCCTGCGTACCGAGCGCGAGACCAGGAACATCTGCTCCAGCACGTCGCGATTCGGATTTTCCAGATCGATGAAGATCACGTCCGGATCGGCGTCGACGATCCGCCGCAGCAGGTTCTGCATGTCGCGCACCACGATCACATCGTTGAGGCCCGCCTCGCGCAGACCAGCCTCCAGGACGGAAGCACGCATGACGTTCTGGTCGACGATCAGGATGCGCAGCGATGGATCAGTCATGTCGCGGGCGTACGATCCTCAGATCCTGGCCTGCACGGCCGCGCCCCAGGTCGTGCGCCAGCGGCGCTTGACGGCCGTGAGCCCCACCAGCGCAAACAGCGCCAGCGCCGCGAAGATGAAGAACCCGTTCTGGTAGCTGCCGGTCAGCTGCCGCGCCAGCCCGAGACTGGATGCGAGGTAGAAGCCGCCGACGCCGCCTGCCATGCCCACCAGCCCGGTCATCACGCCGATCTCGTCGCGGAACCGCTGCGGCACCAGCTGGAAGATGGCGCCGTTGCAGACGCCCATCGCCAGCATGGCGACCGCGAACACGGCCAGTGCCGACACGGCCGTCGGCAGTCCGACACCAACCACCGCCAGCGCCGCGGCGGCTACGACGTACATGATCGACAGCGAGCGGATGCCGCCGATGCGATCGGCCATCGCGCCGCCCAGCGGACGTACGAAGGAGCCGGCAAACACGCAAGCTGCTGTGAAGTAGCCGGCCCTGACGGTGCCCAGACCGAACTGGTCGTTGAAATAAATGGTGAGCGACGAGGCCAGACCGACGAAACCGCCGAACGACACGGCGTAGAAGAACATGAACCACCACGCGTCGCTGCTGGCCAGCGGCTGCAGATAGGCCTTGAACGGCTTCGGTGGCGGAGTGTTCGGACTGTCCTTGGCGCAGAACAGATAGACCACAAAGGCCACCAGCAGCGGCAGCACCGCCAGGCCCAGCACGTTGCGCCAGCCGAAGGCCAGCGCCAGCGCCGGCGCGAACAGCGCGGCCAGTGCGGTGCCGGAATTGCCGGCGCCGGCGATGCCGAGCGCCGTGCCCTGGTACTGCGGCGGATACCAGCGTGAAGCCAGCGGCAGCGCCACCGCAAAGGAAGCTCCGGCCACGCCCAGCAACACACCCAGCAGCAGGATGCCGCCATAGCTGTCAATGCCGAGGAACCAGGCCGTCCCCAGACCCAGCATCACGATGATCTGACCGATGATGCCCGTCATGCGCGGTTTGATGTGATCGACCAGCAGGCCATTGACGATGCGCAGCAGCGCACCGGACAGTACCGGCACCGCCACCATCAAGCCCTTCTGTGCTGCATTCAGGTGCAGTTCGCGGGCAATATCCACGCCCAACGGACCGAGCAGCACCCAGACCATGAAACTTAGGTCAAAATAGAGAAAGGCCGCAAACAGAGTGGGACGATGCCCTGCTTTCCAGAATCCAGAATCCATTTGTGCACTCGTGTGGTTCAGTCCCGGTCTGATAGCAAGGCATGTGCCATGCGCCGACGCGGTGCAAGCACTTGAATTCCTGCACCTTTGATCAGCACGGCCATCGGCGGCTGCGGCGTAGTGGTGCAATCTCCTGCATCGGCGCACCAACATGAACGAACCCAATCGTCAATTGCTGTTGCGGGCCGGAGCAGCCAGCGAAACCGGCCGCCGCAGCATCAATCACGATCGCATTGCTTTCTGCTGTGGGCCAGCGCACCAGATGCAACGACAGGGACAACTCGCGCTGATTGCCGACGGCATGGGCGAGGATCGCGCCGGCGGCGTGGCCGCCACACTCTGCGCGCGCGACTTCGTCGACGGCTTCTACACAGCGAGTCCGACGCGCGGCGTGCACCAATCGGCGCTGCAGATCATGGGCGCGATCAATGCCTGGCTGCACGCCCAGTCGAACGCCGACGCGACGCTGGCGCATGCCGCCAGCACTTTTTCGGCGCTGATATTGCGCGGACGTACCGCCCACGTGCTGCACGTGGGCGATACGCGCATCTATCGCCTCGGGGAAGGACAACTGTCCCGGCTGACCACCGACCACACGCATTCGCAACCGGACCTGCGACACGTGCTGTATCGGGCGGTCGGACTCGAACCGGCGCTGCGGCTCGACTATCACAGCGTGCACCTGCGCGAGCACGACCGGTTCCTGCTGTGCAGCGATGGTGTGCATGGCGCGCTGGGCGATGCACGCCTGCACCAGCTGCTGCAGTTGCGCAATGCGCCGGAGGAAGACTGCGAGCGCATTGTGCGGGCGGCGCTCGACGCCGGCAGCAATGACAATGTTTCCGCGTTGATCGTCGATGTGCTGGTGCTGCCGGAAGCGCAGGCCCATGAACTGCTCGAGGGTATCGCGGCGCTGCCACTGAAAGCCTTGCCTGCGGCAGGCGCGATCATCGATGGCTTTCGCATCGACGCCCAGCTGGCGGCCGGACGCTACAGCCATCTGTATCGGGCGGTCGACACGGCCGGCGGCCGTGAAGTCGTGCTGAAATTTCCGCAGCCCAGCGTGACGGCAGCGTCGATCTATCACCAGGCCTTCGTGCGCGAGGCCTGGGTGGCAGCACGTGTACGCAGCCCCTTTGTCGGCGAAGTCATCGAACTGGATCCCAACCGGCAGTCGCAGCTCTACTCAGTGCTGCCTTACTATGCCGGTGAGACGCTGGAACAGCGGCTGCGACGGAGCCCGCCGATGGATCTGGAGGAAGGCGGCCGCATCGCGTTGTGCCTGGGCCGCGCACTGACTGCGCTGCATCGCGCCGGCATCGTGCATCGGGATGTCAAGCCGGACAATGTGATGCTGTGCGCCGACGGCGGGCTCAAGCTGATCGACCTGGGTGTCGCGCGGCTGCCGCGCATGGAAGAGTTCCCTGCGGCCGACATTCCCGGCACGCCGAGCTACATGGCGCCCGAGCTGTTCCACGGTGCGGCGGGCGACGAATGTTCCGACCAGTTTGCCGTCGGTGTCACGCTGTACCGCATGTTCACCGGGCATTATCCCTATGGCGAAGTCGAGCCGTTTTCGCGGCCGCGTTTCGGCACGCCCGCTCCGCTGACCCGGTATCGCCCCGACCTGCCGGCCTGGCTCGATCACCTGCTGGCCCGTGCCATTCATGTCGACCCGTCACAGCGGTTCGGCGATCTGATCGAATTCACGCTCGAGCTGGATGGGGCACTGGCCCGCGGCCAGCAGATCGTGACGCGGCAAAGCTCGCTGTATGAGCGCAATCCACTGCTGTTCTGGAAGCTGACGTCGCTGCTGCTGCTGATTGCGCTGGTGATCTCGCTGGCGACGGCGCATGGTCCGTAGAACGTCGGGAGCACCGACCATGCGCCGCCGCGCCGCGCAATCAATGTATCAGTACGCGTACTCCAGCTGTGCCCAGAACTTCTTCGTGTCGCGCGCCACTGCCGTTGGCGTGGTCGCATCGGCCTGGTAGTCGGCATATTTGAGCGTGCCGGTGAAGCGCCCGTACTTGGCCGCCAGCGACAGATTCCATTCGTCACCATAGTCGCCCGACACACGCTCCGGCTCGTACTGGTGGTAAGCGGCGACCAGCGTAACGGTATCGAACGGACCCACGCCCTTGGTCAGCCAGGTGAATTGGCCGTAGCGATCGTCGATGCCATTGGCCGGCGTGGTCAGGAACTTGTCGGCCCAGCCCTGGAAACGATGCAGCGTGGCCAGCGGCGTGGAGAAGCCGATCACGCCATCGCCTTCCAGCACCTCATTTCCCAGCAGCACGGCAAACTGGCGCCAGGTGGCGCTCAGTTCCAGCAGCTGGTAGTCGTTGTCGATGGTCAGCGGATTGGCGCCAGTGTCGCTCTGCGTGGCCCACGAAGCGGTGTAGCCGACGCGGATGCGTCCCACCGGCCGCTCGCCGGCAAAACGCACACCATAGGTCGAGGTTGATACACGCGCCGGATTCGACCCAGCCGCCACCGTGGTGATCGGATCGAAGTCCAGCACATAGGTAAAGCCGGTGAGCTTGCCCACCTTGAACGGGTACGCGGCGTTACCGTAGTAGCTCTTGCCCCGATACGGACTCTGCGGCGAATCGTCGCCAAATATGCGATTCACATTGCGCAGGTAGCCGACATCCAGCACCAGCTTGGCGATACTGCGATTGACAATGCGCAGCGCATCGTAGGTCTGCTCATTCTGCCGCCAGCCCACGTTGCCGATGAAGCGCGTGTCATCGAGGAGGATACGCTGCCGACCCAGCGTGATCGTGGTACCAGTGATGGAGGTATTGGTCAGCTGCAGCCGGTTCAGCTCGCTGCCCTTGGGATCGGGCACCAGCGGATAGGTGGCATGCAGGCCCGGTACCGAAGGGTCTTCACGATACTGATCCTGCAGCGCGCCCACCGCCTCGATCTCGGCCAGCAGGGCGGTATTCCACGCCTTGCCGGTTTCGAAGCCCAGGCGCAGTCGCACCGTGTTGGCGTTGGCGTGATTCAGCGCCGGCGTGGCCAGCTGATCGACGTATTCATAGCGCCAGCGCACATCCACCAGCGGTTTGGCCTCACTGAAGGCGCCACTCAGCGGATTTTCCGCCTGCGCCGTCCCGGTCAGGGCAGCGGTCATCAGCATCGCCGCGCCTAAAACATGCTTCTCTCTCATTCGTCCTCCCAGTACGTACCCTCCCCCCGGTTTGGTTGATCGGTTCAGGCGGCCTTTTTCGGCTTCTCGCATTCTTCAAGAAACTGCAGCAACTCTTCGCGATATTCGTAATAGCGTGGATGTTCGAGCAGCGCCTTGCGGCTGCGCGGGCGCGGCAGATCCACCGGCATTACGCGGCCAATGCGCGCACGCGGGCCGTTGGTCATCATCACCACGCGGTCCGCCAGCAGGATGGCCTCGTCCACATCGTGCGTGACGCAGATCGTGGTCACCTTGCTGCGCTTCCACACTTCCATCAGCACGGCCTGCAGCTCCCAGCGCGTCAGCGCATCGAGCATGCCGAACGGCTCATCCAGCAGCAGGAGCTTCGGCGACAGCGCGAAGGCGCGCGCCAGACCCACGCGTTGGCGCATGCCGTTGGACAGCTCGCTGGCGCGACGGTCCAGCGAGTCGCCAAGACCCACGCGCGCCAGGTAGTACTCGGAAATGTCGCGCCGCTCACGCTCGCTGATGTGCGGATAGACCCGGCTCACGCCCATAGCCACGTTCTGCCGCGCCGTCAACCACGGCAGCAGGCTGGGCGACTGGAACACCACGCCGCGATCGGGACCGGCGGCGATCACCTCGCGACCATCGAGCACGATGCCGCCGCTGGAAAGCTCGGTCAGCCCCGCCACCATCGACAACACCGTCGACTTGCCGCAGCCCGAGTGCCCGATCAGCGAGATGAACTCGCCCTTGCGCAGGTCCAGATTGAAACGATCGACCACCGTCAACGGACCGGAGGGGGTCGGGAAAGTCTTCACTACGTCGTAGAACTCGACGTATTTGTCGGGGTTCTGTGCCGGCCGGTCGGGCGCGGCAGCGCGCACGGCGCGCGGCAGGAATTCACTGGAAGTGATGGGCACGACATCGGGCAGCACCACGCGCGGATCGGAGGCCGGCCGCTCATTGCCGATTTCCATCAGGTACTGCGTGATCTCGGCGCGCAGCCGGCGGTAGCGCTCATCGTGATTGACCGCGGCGCGATCGCGCGGCCGCGGCAGATCGACCTTGAACTCCCGCCCGAGTATGGCGCCGGGGCCGGTGGTCAGCGGAATGATGCGGTCGGCCAGCAACAGCGCCTCGTCCACGTCATTGGTGACCAGCACCACGGTCTTGCGCTGCTTCTCCCACAGCGCTTCGATTTCATCCTGCAGCCGCGCGCGGGTCAGCGCATCCAGCGCCGACAGCGGCTCATCCAGCAGCAGGATTTCCGGATCCATGGCCAGTGCCCGCGCCACCGAGACGCGCTGGCGCATGCCGCCGGACAATTCGGCCGGCCGCCGCGTCGCCGCGTGCGACAGACCCACCATGTCGATGTAGCGCTGCACCTGCTGCGCGCGCTGCTGCGCGCTCCATTTCGGGAATACCGCATCCACAGCCAGCGCGATATTGCCGGCCACGGTCAGCCAGGGCATCAGCGAGTAGCTCTGGAACACCACACCACGATCGGGACCGGCGCCGGTCACCGGCTTGCCGCGCAGCGTGATGCTGCCGGAGTCGGGCCGCACCAGCCCGGCGATGCTGGAGATCAGCGTGGTCTTGCCACTGCCCGAGAAGCCGATGATGGCGACGAACTCGCCCTCCTCGATGCGCAGGTCAATGCCGCCCAGCACCTCGCGCCGGGCTGCGCCCTCGCCGTATCCCTTGCAAACACCCTGCAGTTCCAGCAATGCCATGGTGATTCCTAGCGACGTTCGCTGAAATTGGTGAGGCTCTGCAGACCCAGCATGAGGCGGTCGAGCAGGAAGCCGATGATGCCGATGGTGAACACCGCGAGCATGATGCGGGCCAGCGAATCGCTGCTGCCGTTCTGGAATTCATCCCAGACGAACTTGCCGAGACCCGGGTTCTGCGCCAGCATCTCGGCCGCGATCAGCACCATCCAGCCCACGCCCAGCGACAGCCGCATGCCGGTGAAGATCAGCGGCAGGCTGGAAGGCAGCACCAGCTTGAACAGCTTGGTGCTCCAGCCGAGCTTGAGCACCCTGGACACATTCATCAGATCCTTGTCGATCGAGGCCACACCCAGCGAGGTGTTGATCACCGTCGGCCACAGCGAACACAGCGCCACCGTGATGGCCGAGATCAGGTACGACTTTTCGAACATGGGCTCGGCGGACACATACAGCGCGCTGACGGTGATGGTCACCAGCGGCAGCCAGGCCAGCGGCGACACCGGCTTGAAGATCTGGATGAAGGGGTTGATGGCCGCATTGAAGGTGCGGCTCAGTCCGCACAGGATGCCGATGGGTACTGCAATCAGTGTGGCCAGCAAAAAGCCCATGAACACCGTGCTCAGGCTGGTCAGGATCTGGTCCATATAGGTGGGCTTGCCGGTGTAGGGGCGTACCACGATTTCCGCGGTCGGATCTTCGGCCAGCCGTTCGGCATTGCGCTGCTGCTGGCGCTGATGGAACGCCGCTTCACGTTCACGCTCGGACTGGTACTCGCCCCACAACGCGCCCACTTGGGACCATACCGCCACCGGCCCCGGAATCCGCCCCAGACTGGTCTCGATGCGCGAGGCGGCCTGGCTCCACAGGCCCAGAAACACCAGCATCGCGATCAGCGGTACCCCGACACTGCGCCACAGCACCGGCAGCGTCAGCAGCGTCCGCGTGCGCAGCCAGGCTGGCACGCGCGATGCCGGTGGTGGCTCAGGGGCTGCAGACGGAGTCGCAGCAGCAGCGGGCGTGGCTGGGCTTGTGGATTGAGCAGTCATCAATGTCTTCGCAGCATTGCTCATCAACTACCTGCCTTCTGGCTGCCCTTCAGGCCGATCTTCAGCTTCTCGATGTAGGCGTTGGGCTGACGGCCGTCATATTCGATGCCGTCGATGAAGTCCTTGCTCGGTGCGCGGAAACCGTCGTTGCCGAAAGGAAAGTCCTCTTTCTTCGCCTTGCCGTCATCGATCAACAGCTGCGCAGCCTTCAGATAAATGTCGGGCCGGTAGACCTTCTTCGCAGTGTCGAGGTACCAGCTGTCAGGACGGGCGTCTTCGATCTGCCCCCAGCGGCGCATCTGCGTCAGATACCAGATGGCGTCGCTGTAGTACGGATAGGTGGCGTTGTAGCGGAAGAACACGTTGAAGTCGGGCAATGGGCGCTTGTCGCCTTTGCCGTACTCGAAGGTGCCGGTCATGCTGTTGCCGATGATGCGTGCGTCGGCGCCGACATATTCGGAGCGCGATAGAATCTGCACGGCCTCGTTGCGGTTCGCACCGTTCTTTGCGTCAAGCCAGATCGCCGCGCGGATCAGCGCCTTGACCAGGGCCAGATGCGTGTTCGGATATTTCTCTGCCCAGGCAGCGGTCACGCCGAAGACCTTTTCCGGATTGTTTTTCCAGATTTCGTAGTCGGTGATCACCGGCACACCGACATTCTTGGCGATCGCCTGCTGATTCCACGGTTCACCGACGCAATAGCCATTGATCGTTCCTGCTTCAAGCGTTGCGGGCATTTGCGGCGGCGGTGTCACGGACAGCAGCACATCCGCTTTGGTCCGTCCGGTGACGTCAGTACTGGAGTAGTAACCCGGATTCAAGCCACCCGCCGCCAGCCAGTAGCGCAGTTCGTAGTTGTGCGTGGAAACAGGAAAGACCATGCCCATCTTGAATTGCTTGCCTTGCGCCTTGAATTCGGCGACTACGGGCTTGAGTGCATCGGCCTTGATCGGATGTTGCGGCTTTCCGTCTGCTCCATTGGGGATGTTCGCCTTCATCTTCGACCACACTTCATTCGAAACGGTGATCGCATTGCCGTTCAAATCCATGCTGAAGGCGGTAATGACATCGGACTTCGTGCCGATGCCGATGGTCGCACCGAGCGGCTGGCCGGCCAGCATGTGCGCGCCGTCGAGCTCGCGGCTGATGACGCGATCCAGCAGCACCTTCCAGTTGGACTGCGCTTCCAGCGTGACGTACAGTCCTTCGTCTTCGAAGAAGCCCTTCTCGTAGGCGATGGCCAGTGGCGCCATGTCTGTAAGCTTGATGAAGCCCAGTTTGACCTGCTCCTTTTCAAGCTTCAGCGGCTTGGCCATGCCGGCCAGCGGAATCGACGCCAGCACCAGCGTCAGGGCAAGAGCGGAACGAATACTGCGAACCATTGCGAACCTCCGGGGCAAAAAAAAACGCTGCCGACATTCAGCGCCTGGTGCGGGGGGTGTGCACGAGCGCTACTGCCGGCAGCGTTGCCGATGGCCCAACTGCGGGCCGTCACCAGAATTCCAGAGGAAGTCTGTTGCTGTGATCAGTGCAATGGCCGTGCCAGCAGCGCGGCCCGCGAATAGTTGGTTAGAGAAAATGCAGCGGCATCAGCTGCTTAGGAGATGATTGGGAGGCTTTACCCCCGCGCAGCGCGCACGTCGGGCCGCATTGTCAAAACACTTTGTGTGCAGCCAACTGCATCTCGTCCTGCCTTGGGCACAGATATGGGGCAATGACGTCAGTGCAGCGGACGTCGCACAGCAAAACGCCGGCTCTCTCCGCCAACTTCCACGGATAGAAGGCGGATTCGCGCCCGAATGGCGCCTGCCTTATCGTCACCGGGTGACGCGGCGGAAGCAGGAGACGAGCAAGTATGAACAGGTATCAGATTACCTTCTTCACACAGCAGGGCCGGCGCGTGCACGGCCAGCCTGCCCCTCTCCGTCGCATTCCCGGAATGCTCCCATCGGGTCCCGACTTCGCTAAAGTCAGCGGATGAGCATACGCGGAACCTTCATTCCAGAGATCGAGATAGCGCTGTTCCTCGATGTCGATGGGACTCTGCTGGAAATTGCCGCCACACCCGATGCGGTCAAGGTGCCCGCCGCCCTGCGTAATACGCTGCAGCTGGCATCGCAGCGCGAAGGCGGCGCGCTGGCACTCATCAGCGGCCGCTCGATTCAGGAGCTGGATCGCCTGTTCGCGCCATGCGTGTTTCCGGCGGCCGGTCAGCATGGTCTGGAGATGCGCGACGCGAATGGCAGGATCGCCAGACCACGCATCGATGTCGCGCTGCTTGATGATGCGCGCGTCAACCTGAGCCGGCTTCAGGAAAGCCATGAAGGTCTTCTGCTCGAAGACAAGGGCACGGCGCTCGCCATGCACTACCGGCTCGCGCCCCGCCTCGAATCCAGGGTCTCGGTCGCGATGGCGGCGATTGCGCAAGAACTGAAGGATGATTTCGTGTTGAGACCTGGCAAGTGCGTGCTCGAGCTTGCGCCACGCGGCTACACCAAACGTGGCGCCATCGAAGCCTTCATGCGCCAGAAACCATTTGCAGGGCGAACGCCGGTGTTCGCAGGCGATGACATTACCGATGAAGATGGATTTGAAGCGGTCAATGAACTTGGCGGTCATTCGATCCGCGTTGGCGGAATGGAAGCGACCGCCGCGCGCCACCGCTACAGCAGCGTATCGACGGTGGCTGCCTGGCTGCGCGACCGCAACCTGAACCGGCATCCTGTCCGCATCGGCCGCTGAACCCCTCTACAGCTCGAACACGTTCTTTGACAACAACTGCCGCTGCCGCATTTGCGCCGCGTCCATCAGCATTCGCCCGGCCCAGCGGTACACATTGTTCTCCTTCACCGTGCGCCGCATCAGTTTCATTCGTTCCCGACGTTCCTCGCGGCTCATTTGCATGGCGATGCGCATGGCTGCGGCGGTTTCGCCGACGTCAAACGGGTTCACGAGCAGCGCCTCCGGAAGCTCGCGCGACGCGCCGGCGAAAGTGCTCAGGATCAGGACGCCGTCCTGGTCGTCGCGCGCCGCCACAAACTCCTTGGCCACCAGATTCATGCCGTCGTGCAAACTGTTGACGATGCAGAAGTCGGCAGCGCGGAACAGCTCGAACACTTCGCGCGGCTCCTGATGATGATCGATGAGCACGATGGGTTTCCAGCTGCCCGTGCCGAACCTGTCGTTGATGCGCTGTGCCTCGGACAGCGTCTGTGACTGCAGGGCCTGGTAGGCGGGCAGCTTGCTCCTGGTTGGCGCTGCGACCTGCAGGAGAGTGAGACGCTCGCGGAAGTTGCGCTGCTTGTCCAGCAGCGCCTCGAGCGCCTGGAAGCGCTCGATGATGCCCTTGGTGAAGTCCCACCGCTCGACGCCGAGGCCTATGCAGACATTGCTGCCGATTCCGTACCGGCTGCGAATGGCATCGCGTGTGGTCTTGACATCCGGAAGTGACGCCAGCCAGCGCGGCGGCCATTCGATGGAGATGGGATACGGCACGACGCGGCAGACATGACCGGAGATGGTCACGGTCATGTGCTCGTGATCGATCTGGCACTCCAGGAACCGGTCCACGGTGGCGAGGAAGTTCTGGCAGTGATAGCGGGTGTGAAAGCCCAGTATGTCGGCGGCCAGCATGTGCGCAAGAATCTGTGTTTTCCATGGGCACAGGCCGAAGGTTTCGGAATTCGGCCATGGAATGTGCCAGAACAACGCGATGGTCGCAGCGGGCTTGCGTTCGCGCAGCAGGCGCGGCAGCAACGCAAAGTGGTAGTCCTGTACGAGGATCAGCGGGTCCTTCGATTCCGACTCCTTCGCGACCACCTCGGCAAATTTCCGATTCACAGATTCGTACTGACGCCAGTCAGCTTCGCGAAACGCCGGCCGGACGTATGCGAGATGGCACAGCGGCCAGATTCCCTCATTCGAAAAGCCGTAATAGAAGCCCTCCTCCTCCTCCTCCGTGAGCCACACACGCCGCAGAGTGTAGGCCGGCTCATCCGGCGGGACGCGCACCCGGTCGTGAGAATCGACTACGTCGCGGTCGGCTGTGCCGCTGCCGTGTGCGATCCAGGTGCCTGAACACGCTCGCATGATCGGCTCCAGTGCGGTCACCATGCCGCTGGCGGGAACCTGCACGATTGGGCCGGCTGGACTCCTGTTGTGAATGTACGGCTCACGATTTGAAACGATGAATACCTCAGGGGAGCGCAGATGCTCGCTGACCACCTGTTGCAGCGCCTGTGGCGTCCAGTTCTCATGGAAATCGATTTCCAGGCGCTGGGTACGCTCCGCTTCGCGCAGGGCGTGGCGGATCTGCGCAAGAATCGGCCGCGAATCGGCTTCCGACTGCGCGTCATCGAGAAAACGGCGACCGCGAATGTCCCGCACCAGCACCCGGACCCAGCGCCGCAGGAACAACCAGAATACAAATCCGAACGTGAGTGCCAGCACTGAGGCCGCAATGCCGGCCAGCGCAAGTACATAGTTGCGTGCCGAGGATTGCCGGCGATCGATGAAACTCAGGTCATGGACAAGCAGCGCGCGAAGCGGCTTGCTGTCCGCCGCTCCGATGACGAATGACGAAACCTCGACGGATCCGTCTTCAAGTTTGATCAGGCTGCTGCCACGATCACCGGTTCGCTGCAGCGCTTCGCAGCCGATTTCTTCGGGCGTACGGTCGGTCTGAAAATAGGGTGTGCCGTCGGCGCGACAAACGACCACTGCCATCAGTCGCTCATCGGTGGTGATGCCGGCCAGATACCTTGCGAGTCCCGATTTGTCATTACGCTCGACGAACCGTGCCAGCGATCCCTCCATGGAATGCGCAACCAGCTGCGCGCGCATATCGACGTCGCCCCGGAACCAGCCCGCAAGTATTCGCTCGACGTACGGTACCCCGAAGAACGCCAGGATGCCGGCGGCTATCAGCGTTGGAACGACAAACCGGATCAATATGGAACGCATGGAAGACGCCAGGATTTCCGCTACCGCAGGAGACCGGGCCGGCCTTGCAAAGCGCGGCGACGCGCCCTGGTCTTGCTCCGCGCCGGCGGCTGCGCGATCACTTCCTTCGGAAGCTTGGACAGCAACGAGCCAAGTCCCTTCGCGAGGCTGCCCAGCTCGCGGGAGGAGATACTGCGTACCGCACGTTGCAAGGTACCCACGGCGCGACCCGCCGTGGCCCTCAGAATCTTCTGCCCGGCGGCGGTCACGTGGATCTGTACGCTGCGCTGATCTCCATCGCCACGACTGCGCTCGATCCATCCGCGTACGCTGAGACTCTTGAGCATCTGACTGACAGCGGGCCGTCGCATGCCGAGCAGCATGGCGAGCCTGGAAGCGGGAAGCCCGGGCTCCCCCGCGATGCATACAAGCGCGCGATGCATGGAAATCGGCGCGTCGGTCATGCGCTCGAGCTCACGGTACAGTGCGCGCATGCGATCGACGAGCTCGCGCGCGGCGAGCAACGCCTCATTCTCGAGCGCGACCCGCCTGGCGGCACGATGAGCGCTGGTATCGCTCCGATTCCCGGGGTACGTCATCGATCCAGCTCTCCGTCAACGGGCGCGCATCCTAGCACGACCCTGCATCGTTCAGTCGATCATGCAAGCATCGGTCAATTGCCTTGTAGAAACAGTTGCGTACAATTAACTAATGACAGACCTGCCTGCCGATATGAAAACGGAGCCTGCTTCCGGCATATCACCGCCGTCGACGGCATGGTGCCTGTTCGTGGAACTCGACGGCATATTGCTGGACAGCGCGCCAACGCCTCGTGCCGTACGCGCGAACGGTGCTCTCATCGATCTTCTGCGCACACTTCATGGCGCTTGCGATGGGGCACTCGCCGTGGTCACCGGTCGGTCGATCGCCGACGTGGACAAGTTGCTTTATCCGCTCATGCTCCCAGTGGCAGGCATTCACGGGTTTGAACGGCGGAATGCGCAGGGAGCATATTTCTGCGCCGGCTCGAGGCATTCAGGCCTCGGCGGTCTGCGTGACGGACTGATCGAGTTGTCGCGGAGTCTGCACGGGATGCTGCTGGAAGACAAAGGATGTGCATTCGCCCTGCATTTCAGGCAAGCGCCGCACCTTGAGGAAACGGTTCGCCTGCGGATGGCAAGACTGATGACTGCCACGATCCCGGCGTTCGAACTCGTTGAGGGCGACCGGGCCATCGAGATCAAACCGGTGGGGGGCGACAAAACGACTGCGGTCGAAGCATTCATGCAGGAAGAACCATTTGCAGGCCGGATACCCGTTTATGTCGGCAACGATTCGCTGGACATCTCCGGTTTTACGGCGGTAAAGCGTTTCAAGGGACTGGGGATCGGAGTCGGATCGAGCGATCCCGCTGGCCGCCGACTCGCCGGACCCTCTGAAGTGCGCAGCTGGCTCTCGCAGTTGTGCAAGTCGGCCGCAGCATCGGTCTGAGCGCGGCTGGAGGTGCAAATGCCTGATTTCTCCGAACTGCGGTCGCTGCCGGTTTTTCAGAATTCAATTGCAGCGTGGCTGATCGCCAGCGCTGTCGCGGCGGCCGTGCTCGCCGCATTGATTGCGCTGCGTGCGACAGTTCGCCGGTACCACCGCAAGTTCAGGGAAACGGAGCGCACCGAACTGCTTGAGATTCCATTCGAGGTGCTGAGTCGCACCACCTCGCTCTTCTTCATCGTGCTGGCGTCATCCGTCGGTCTACGCACTCTTCAGCTGGGCTCCACCTCCCTGATCATCATCAACTCGGCGATCACCATCGCCCTGTTCTGGCAGGCCGGCGTGTGGGCTGTGGCAACGGCTTCGGCATGGCTCGAACGCAAGCGGCGGCGCAGCCTGGAGTCCGATCGCGCGTTTGCCGGCTCGCTCGGCATCATCAGCTTTATCCTGAATGTCGTGATCTGGGCCTTCGTAATGCTGCTGACGCTCGACAATCTTGGCGTCAACATCACGGCGCTGGTGGCGGGGCTTGGCATCGGCGGCATCGCAGTGGCGCTCGCCGTGCAGAATGTGCTCGGCGATCTGTTTGCCTCGTTGTCCATCGCGCTCGACAGGCCCTTCGTCATCGGCGACTTCCTGATCGTGGGGGACATCCTGGGGTCGGTCGAATACATCGGCGTAAAGAGCACGCGACTGCGCAGCTTGAGCGGCGAGCAGATCATCATGTCGAACAGCGATCTGCTCGCAAGCCGCGTGCGCAATTATGGACGGATGAGCGAGCGACGCGTCGTCTTTGCAATCGGCGTAACCTACGAAACCCCGATGGAGCGGATCGAACAGATACCAGCGCTCATCCGCTCGATCATCGAGGAGCAGCAGGACACGCGTTTCGACCGTTCGCATTTCCAGAAGTACGGCCCATCATCGCTCGACTTCGAATCGGTCTACCATGTGCTCTCCGCGGACTACAACAGGTACATGGACATACAGCAGTCCATCAATCTGCGGATCGGGCGCAGGTTTTCCGAACTGGGCATAGAGTTCGCGTATCCCACACAGAGACTTCTCGTCGAGGCCGCGGATAATGCGGCCGCTGGCGCGGTGGCTCGCGATGTCCATGCGGGATCCGGATGAACTCGCACGAAGCACCCAGGAACGTCCTGGACTTCATCGAGCGCCTGATCGACAGCGTCCCGGAGCTCGAGGCGCTGCTGCTGCTGCGCGAAGATGAATCACGGGGATGGAGTGACGCCGAGGTCGCGGCCCGCATCTACGTTTCCCGCGAGGAAGCGGCACGCGTTCTGGAAACTCTGCACCGGCGCGGATTGATTGCCGCCGCCGGCGAGACGCCACTTTACAGTTTCAAGCCCGCGAGGGAAGACATGCGTGGAATCGTCGCCGAAGTGGCGGACGCATATCGGCGCCACCTGATTTCCATCGCCGTCTACATTCACAGAAAGTCCTCGGCCTCCGTGCGGGAATTTGCCCGCGCATTCGATCTGAAGAAGGAGCGCTGAAAGATGCCGTTACTCGTCAACATACTGGGCGCCTTGACGGTCGGACTCTGTGCCGGCCTGCTCCTGCGTGCCTACGCGCGCACGCGCAGGCGCCTTTTGCTCTGGAGCGCGTTGTGCTTCGTCGGCCTCTGCATTGCAAACGCAATACTGATCGTCGACGTGGCCGTAGTCCGGGATGTGAGCCTGTATCGCTGGCGGCTCGGCATTACGGCCGGCTCGATGCTGCTGCTTCTTTACGGCCTTGTTTTCGAGAGTGACTGAACCATGGTCAACGGATTCCTGTTAGGCATCGTGGTCACCTCGTCCCTCGTGGCAGGTGGGTTCTTTCTCAAATTCTGGCGTCAGACCCGGGATCAGCTGTTCCTCGGCTTCGGCGTTGCCTTCATCCTCGAAGGCGTCAACCGGATCGCATTCCTGTATGTCGATCAGCCGGGCGCCGAGAACACCGGTATCTACGTCGTGCGCCTCGTGTCCTATCTGCTGATTCTCGCGGCTATTGCTCTGAAGAATCGGGCATAGGGGGATGCTTTGAACGCCGGCTCATGCGCATCCGCATGAGCCGGCGTCAGGATCGATAGCAGGCGGTCAGGTCGCCGGCTGCTTCTGCGGGAACAGCTGTGGCCGCATCGACGGATGAGCGGCCCGGTACTTGGGTGCATACGCCGTGTCCGCGCCCAGTTCCTGGGCGGCATGCCAGGCCCAGCGCGGGTCGTACAGCGCGCCGCGCGCGATGACGACCATGTCCGCCTGACCGGAAGCCACGATCTCTTCAGCCTGTTGCGGCTTGTCGATCAGGCCAACCGACATCGTGACAATCTGCGCTTCCTTGCGGATGCGGGCACCGAACGGAACCTGATAGCCGGGCGCCAGCGGAATCTGCTGTCTTGAGTCCAGTCCGCCGGACGTCACATCGATGAAGTCACAGCCGAGCTTCTTCAATTCCTTCGCGAATATCACGGCTTCGTCGGGATTCCAGCCGCCCTCGACCCAGTCGGTGGCCGAAACACGGATGCCGAGCGGCTTCTCCGCCGGCCACACAGCACGCATCGCCTTGAAGGTTGCCAGCGGGAAGCGCATGCGATTCTCCAGCGAACCGCCAAATTCGTCCTTGCGCTGATTGGCAAGCGGCGACAGGAACTGGTGAATCAGATAGCCGTGGCCGCCATGCATTTCGATCAGGTCAAAACCGATCCGCTCAGCGCGCTTGGTCGACTGCACGTGGGCCTCGATGAGGCCGTGGATCTCTGCCGTGGTCAGCTCCCGCGGCACCGGGAAGCCGGGGCCGAACGGAATGGCCGATGGGCCGACTACTTCCCAGGCGCCTTCTGCTGCCTCCAGCGGCTTGCCGCCCCCGGCAGGCGGATGTTGCGAGCCCTTGCGGCCGGCGTGTGCGATCTGGATGCCGACTTTTGCGATGCCATATGTGCGGCAGAAATCCAGCACGCGCTTCATCGCCGCTTCGTTTTCGTCCGTACACAGCGTGGCGCACTTCAGACTGATCCGTCCGTCCATGCTGACGTTGGTCATTTCCACGATGACCAGACCGGCGGCACCCATCGAGAGTTGACCAAGGTGTACCAGGTGCCAGTCGTTCGCCGAACCGTTGGCCGAGTTGTACTGGCACATCGGCGAGACGACGATGCGGTTGGGCAGCGTCAGCCCGCGAAAGGTGATGGGGGAGAAAAGTGCGCTCGACATAAGGAATCCTTGGAAAGTTGCTGGTGATGAATCAGGCGTGCAGCGCCACAACGATGCAGCACAGACCCCAGAAAAACGGATACTCGCAACCCAGGGTGTGCCACAGCCACTTCTTGGTGAACTTCATGACAGAGAAGCCGGCGACGATCAGGAAGATGCCAGCCAGCCAGGCCGCCCACTGCGTATAAATGCCGAGGATCAACGCCGCTCCGACGATGAACTCGAAGATATTGGCGAAGGTCGTCACGGCACCGGGATAGGGATAACCCATTGCCTTGAAGTTGGCAACGGTGCCTTCACGGTGCGTGATCTTGCCCACGGCCTGCGGGAAAAAGAACAAGCCGCAGATGATACGCAGCACCACGTAACCATTGTTCAGGTCGAAATCAAACATAACTACCTCCCCCATTTTTGATGCGGCATGACTTCATATGTGCAATGCCCTGCCATATGCGTCAAGAACGGACTCGTGCATCGCCTCGGAGAGCGTCGGATGCGGGAAGATGGTTGCCATCAGTTCCGCTTCGGTCGCCTCCATCGTCATTGCCAGCGCGTAGCCCTGGATCATCTCCGTCACGCCAGCACCGATCAGGTGGGCGCCGAGCAATTGCCCGTGCTCGGCATCAAACACCGTTTTGACGAAGCCTTCGGTTTCCCCCGCTGCGATCGCCTTGCCGTTCGCGCTCAACGGGAAACGACCGACCTTTACCGCAAGACCTTTCTGCTTCGCCTGCGCTTCGGTAAGACCGACGGAAGCAATCTGCGGATCTGAATACGTGCAACCCGGCACCGGAGCTTCGACCAGGGGTCCGGCTTTGCCGGCGATGTGCTCGACGCAGTGAACGCCTTCGTGGCTCGCCTTGTGCGCGAGCCACGGCGCCCCGGCAACATCGCCGATGGCATAGAGCCCACGTACGTTGGTAGCGCCGTGTGCGTCGGTAACCACGTGGCCGCGGTCAAGCTTCACGCCGAGCGCTTCCAGCCCCAGGTTCTCGACATTGCCTTCGATACCTACGGCGATCAGCGCCACGTCGGCCTTGAGCGTTTCCGGCTTGCCAGCTGTGTTGAGCTCGACGGTCACACCGGCATCACTCGCGGCGACGCGTTCGACGCGTGCAGCAACGCGAAACTTGATGCCGCGTTTTTCGAAGGCTTTCTGTGCAGCTGCGGAGACTTCGGCGTCTTCCACCGGCAGGATGCGCTCCACCGACTCGATCACCGTCACGTTGCTGCCGAAGCCGCGGTAAAAACTCGCGAATTCCATGCCGATGGCGCCGGAGCCAATCACAATGAGTGACTTCGGCAGTTCGCGGGGCGTCATCGCCTCACGGTAGGTCCAGATGCGCTTGCCGTCCGGCACCATACCGGCGGCAGGAATCACGCGAGCGCGGGCGCCGGTAGCCAGAATCACGGCGGGCGCGCTGAGAGTGCGGGTGCCGCCGGCTTTGAGTTCGACCGCGACGCCGGGTGCCGCGCCTCCCTTGATCAGACGCGCAGTACCCTCAACGACCTGGATGCGGTTCTTCTTCATCAGAAAACCGACGCCGGTATTGAGCTTTTTCGCGACGTTGCGCGACCGCTCGATAACCTTGCCGAAACTGTAAGCGGCTCCCGTGCACGACAGGCCGTACTCATCGAGATGGCCGAGCCGCTCGTAGACTTCAGCCGATTTGAGCAGCGCCTTGGTGGGAATGCAGCCCCAATTGAGGCAAATGCCGCCGAGGTTCTCCCGCTCCACGATCGCGGTGTTGAGTCCAAGCTGCGAGGCCCGGATCGCAGCGACATAACCGCCTGGTCCCGAGCCGATTACGATTAGATCGAAGCTGTCTGACACGTTGGAAAGGTTTGCGAACTATGCGTTTTTTGGTGGGGCGGGAGTATAGCGGGATCGCGCGGCGTTGCGAACTGATTGCCCGAGCGGAATGTCGGGATGGGGCGACATTAATCCTCTGTTCAGCCGCAGGGGAGTAGATTGCACCATCATCTTCAATAAGAAGGAGTCCACCATGATCGATCCCCGAGGAACTTCGCTGCTGCGCACCGTCGCCTGCGGCAGCCTGATGGTTGCGACGCTGATGGGTTGCAATCGCGCGCCGGATACCGCAGCGACCGCGACGCCGCCGGCCGAGCCCGCAGTGGTGGCCCCGGCTCCCGAAGCCGCACCGGTTGTCGAGCCAACCCCCGCACCGAAACCGGCGCCGGTAGCCACACCCAGGCCGCGCAAGCCCGCGACCACCTCGAGTGCCAGCAGCGCTGCTGCGGCCCCCGCACCCCAGCCGGTTCAGACCGTGACTGCACCGCCCCCGCCTCCGCCGCCGGTGTGCAGCAACTGCGGACGGATCATCGAAATCAATGCAGTGAAGGTCGCAGGCAAGGGCACGGGTCTGGGCGCCATCGCCGGCGGTCTGGCCGGCATCGTGGTCGGCAACCAGATCGGCGATGGCAGCGGCAAAACCATTGCCAAGATTGCCGGAGCGGCCGGCGGCGCCTATGTGGGCAACCGCGTCGAGCAGCGGGTGCGCTCCGACATGCGCTATGACGTGACTGTGAAGATGGACAACGGCGAAACCACCGTCATTGCGCAGGACGTCGAGCCGACGCTGGCCGTGGGCGCGGCGGTGCGCGTGATTGACGGCGCCGTAGTCGCAAAGTGAAGCCCGGGGCGAGGATCTGCGCAATCGTGCAGATCCTCGCCCAGCGGCTGCATGAGTGATTACCGCATCGTCTGCGTATACGCGCTCATCCTCAATGAGGCTTCCGCAATGATGCTTGCGTCGCGAGGCGCACGCGTGAAACACTGAACGGGTTTAGGAACAGGACCACGGAAATGTTGGAAGCGATTGAAAATTCCGCGCTGTCTACGTGGATCAGGGAATCACCGGCCATCTACGGTTACACCCTGATCCTCGCCGCCCACGCCGTCGGCCTGGCCATCGTGATGGGTACGGCGACAGCGATTGCGCTGCGCCTGCTTGGCTTCCCGAAGGAAGTACCACTCGCAGCGATGCGCAAAGTCTTTCCGGTGACCTTCTTCGGCTTCTGGCTCAACGCCATCTCGGGCGTGCTGCTCTACATCACCGAAATCGCCAAGATGAATGCCATGCCCGCCTTCTGGGGCAAGATGAGCGGCGTTGCTCTCGGCATGGTCTTCCTGTTGATCATCAGGAAGCGGGTGTTCGGCGATACGGCCAGCCTCGAACTCGGAGTGGTTCCTGCGGGTGGCCGCCAGCTGGCCTATGCCATGATGTTTTGCTGGTGCCTGGCGCTGATCGCCGGTCGCCTGACCGGTTACCCGGCCCTCGTGACCATGTACTTCGGAATCTGAGCATGCTGGAACAACTGAATCAATGGCTGTCCATCCAGGCCGTGGCCAGCTTCGTCAACGAGTACGGCTGGGTGTGGCCGGTCTGCGAAATGCTCCATTACGTCGGCATGTCGCTGCTGCTTGGCCTGATCGGCCTGCTCGATCTGCGCATCCTCGGCCTGTTCAAAGGCATCCCCGTCAAGGCTTTCGATCGCTTTGTGCCCATTGGCATCGCGGCGTTCGTCATCAATCTCATCACCGGCTTCGTCTTCATCGCCGGCACTCCTGACGGCCCGAACTTCTATCTCACCAACCTGTCGTTCCAGCTCAAGATGGGATGCATCCTGCTGGCGCTGATCAATCTGGTGGTCTTCTACTACAGCGGTCTGCACACCAGGGCAGCTGCAACGCCTGTCGGCGGCGATACGCCGGTGGGCGCGAAGGTCGCGGCAGTGCTGTCGCTGCTGCTCTGGGTCCTGGTGATTTTCTTCGGTCGCCTGCTGATGTACAACGACACGCTGCTGCTGCTGCTCGGCATGTAAGCGAGCTGACGAACAGTCATTTTGAAAGCAATGCGCAGCCCGTCATCACCACGGGCTGTCGAATACCGCAGCGGTATTCAGCTCGAGCGCCTGCAATGCAAGCTGCTGCGCGAACTCGCGGCTCTCCTTCCGCACGAATCCGCCATAGCATCCGTCCGCGTATAGCAGCGGATCGGCAGCTGCATTGACCCGCACCGCCTCGATCATGCCCACGAAGAGCACGTGCGTGCTGAGCTCGAAGCATGTGATGACGCGGCAATCGAAGTTTGCTTTCGCCTGCTTGAGGACCGGCGCGCCGGTAACCATCGTGGCCCATGTCCCGACTTTGAAGCGCGCCTCGCCACGCGCGTCGGTCGCGCCCGCAAAGACATTGCCGATATCGAGCTGATCGTGCGTCAACACATTGACCGCGAATATCCCGGCCTTCTCGATCAGCTTGAGCGAGCCATTGGCTTTGTTGACGGCCACACCCAGTTGTGGCGGTTCGGCGGTCAACGATATGACGGCGGTAGCCGTGAGCCCGCCTCGCTCTCCGGCGATGGCCGTGGTGATGACGTTGACCGGAGCTGCGAGCGCGCGCATCCCGGAGCGAAATTCGCTCAGCGTTACCGGCATCGCACTGCTCTGTACATACTCCCCCGTGGCAATTCGCTGGTTTGCGGCGTTGCGTCGAGTTGTCGGCGGCCTAATAATGAGGCTCTTCTCAACAATGAAAAAATCTCTCAAAACAGCAGCCGAATGTCAACATTGGTGATGTCTGCGGGACGGCGATGACTGAAACCAGGCTTGAAGCGCTGCGTGCTCGCATCGGTATGACGACGGTCGGCGACTGGCTGGAGGTTACCCAGGCGATGATCGACAAATTCGCCGATGCGACGGGGGACCACCAGTTCATCCATATCGATCCGGCAGCCGCTGCGCGCACACCGTTTGGCGGGACCATCGCGCATGGTTTCCTGATCCTCTCCCTGCTGCCGCACCTGGCGTCCACCGCGCGCGGCGCCCTGATCACCGACGAGCAGGTGAAGCTGGGGGTCAACTATGGCGGGAATCGGGTGCGGTTCGTCTCGCCGGTCCGGTCCGGGGCCCGCGTGCGTGGCCGCTTCAGGACGCTGGACATCATCGAGAAGAATCCGGGCGAGTATCAGCAGAGAATGGAATTCGTGGTCGAAATCGACGGGCAGGAAAAACCCGCCATGGTCGCCGAGTGGCTTGTCCTGGCGCATTTCTGAGAGGGGTCGGCGTATGAGGGCATTGCTGAGCACGGTGGCCGGCGGGCCGCAAACCCTGGAGCTCAAGAACATTCCGGCTCCCGTCGTTGGCGCCGGCCAGGCTCTGGTCCGGATCGCCGCCTGCGGGGTGAACTTCCCCGACGTCCTGCTGATCGAGGACAGGTACCAGATCAAGGCGCCGCGTCCGTTCGCCCCCGGGCTGGAATTCGCGGGCACGGTGATCGGGGTCGCGGAGGACGTAACGTCGGTGCAGCCCGGAGATCGCGTCATCGCCATGGAAATCTGGGGCGGCATGGCCGAGCAGGCCGTTGTCCAGGCCGATCGACTGCTGCGTATTCCAGATGAGATGCCGTTCGACGACGCGGCCGCCTTGCTGGTGACCTACGGCACCACCTATCACGCTCTGAAGCAACGCGGCCGTCTCGTGGCGGGCGAGCAGATGCTGATCCTGG